>NZ_LFJT01000007.1:0-175725 GCF_001682645.1 Delftia sp. JD2 | reverse complement strand
CAGCCAATGCAGCCGGCTCGGCAGCGCCCGCAGCAGAAGCCGCGCCCGCCACGCCTGCTGCGGCCGAGCCGCCGAAGCCCAAGCCGGCACCCGTCCCCGTCGCGCCGATCGCCGAGCCCAGCTTCATCGATACGCTGCTGGAAGACCCCACCATCCCGCTGGCCGGTGCTGCCCTGCTGGCCCTGCTGCTGGGCTATGGCGGCTACCGCGTCATGCAGCGCCGCCGCGCCGCTGCCGCCTCCAGCGAAAGCGCCTTTGGCGACAGCCAGCTTGCAGCCGACTCCTTCTTTGGCGCCAGCGGCGGCCAACGCGTGGACACCGGCACATCGAGCCAGCTGTCCGGCACCTCCATGCATTACTCGCCCAGCCAGCTTGATGCGGGCGATGTGGATCCCGTGGCCGAGGCCGATGTCTACCTGGCCTATGGCCGCGACCTGCAGGCAGAGGAAATCCTCAAGGAAGCGCTGCGCACCGACCCCAACCGCACCGCACTGCACCAGAAGCTGGCCGACATCTACGCCAAGCGCCATGACCGCAAGGCCTTCGAGGCCGTCGCGCAGACCCTGCATGGCCTGACCCAGGGCAAGGGCGTGGACTGGCAGCGCCTGGCCGACCAGGGCCGCATCCTGGACCCGGAAAACGCCCTCTACCAGCCTGCAGGCGCCGCGCCCCTGTCCAGTGCCGCCGTTGCCGGTGGCGCCGCAGTGGCTGCTGCCGGACTGGCTGCCGCCTCGCTGGCCAGCCGCCCCCTGGACATGGATGCGCACCGCGAAGGCCCTGCCACCCTGCCCATGGACCTGGACATGGACCTCAACATGGACCTGCCCGGCGGCCTGGCCGATGCCAGCCTGCCCGCGCAGCACGCCAGCCCCCTGCCCGCACCGGCCCCCATGCCCAGCGAACAGGACTTCGCAGCGCTGGAGCCCACGCTGCGCGCGCCGCTGGAAGCCACGCCCTCCGCAAAGGACGACACACCTCGCATCGAGCCCCACGTCGAGCTACCTGTTGCATCGCTGGACATGCCCGGCTTCCAGCCCACGGCCCACGCCTCGCTGACGGACGCCCTGAACCACAGCAACGCCATGGACGGCATGCAGCCGACCGAGATGCTGTCGCTGGACATGCCCGGCACGCAGGCGTCCGATAGCTTCCCGGCCACCGAGCCCTCGCCCCTGACCAGCTCCACCACGGACGACAGCCATGCCAAGACCGAGCTGCTGTCGCTGGACGCCATGGAGTTCAACCTGGAAGGCCTGAGCACGGAGACACCCGCCCCAACGCCGGCAACGCCCCAGGCAGGCGGCGTGCTTGAGACGGCGGCCAAGGCCAAGCCGGAACCGGCCGAGTCGCTGGAATTCGACCTGGGCAGCCTGTCCCTGGACCTGGGCAACGACGCCCCTGCCGTGGCAACCCCGCCCTCGGCTCCTGAGGACCCGCTGGCCACAAAGCTGGCACTGGCCCAGGAGTTCAACGCCATCGGCGACAGTGACGGAGCCCGTACACTGATCGAGGAAGTGATCGCCGAGGCCCACGGCGATCTCAAGGCAAAGGCCCAGCGCCTGCTGGCCGAGATAGATTGAAGCCCGGCGGCGCCTGCCCAGGCGCCGCACCGGTTTCGCGTGACAGGGTGGCGCAAGCCGCCATGGAAAACTGACAACTTGATGCACACCCAACCCATGCCGGAGGCCTCGCAATGCGCGTAGCCCTCGGCGTCGCCTACAACGGCCAGCGCTACAGCGGCTGGCAAAGCCAGCTGTCTGGCAACACCATTCAAGATCATCTCGAAGCGGCCCTGGGCCGCTTTGCCGCTCAGGAGGTGCACACCCTCTGCGCGGGCCGCACCGATGCCGGCGTGCACGGCCTCATGCAGGTCGTCCACTTCGACACGCCGCTGGACAGGGCCCCGTTCTCCTGGGTCCGTGGCACCAACACCTTTCTGCCGCCGGACATTGCCGTGCAATGGGCCCAGCCCGTGCCCGATGCCTTCCATTCGCGCGCCTGTGCCACGGCAAGGCGCTATGCCTATGTGCTGCTGCAATCGCCCGTGCGCCCCAGCGTGGAGGCCGGGCGCGTGGGCTGGGTGTTCCATGCGCTCGATGGTGACGCCATGCAGGCCGCCGCCCAGCACCTGCTGGGCGAGCACGACTTCAGCTCGTTCCGCGCATCGGGCTGCCAGGCCAAGTCCCCCGTCAAGACGCTGCACCGCCTGTCCATCACCCGCCGCATGGCAGGCGATGGCGCCCAGATGGCCGCAGCCAGCTCCATGCGGCCCGGCGATGCGGCCATGGAATGCTGCTACTGGCGCTTCGAGTTCGAAGGCAGCGCCTTCCTCCACCACATGGTGCGCAACATCATGGGCTGCCTGATCGCCATCGGCCAGGGCGCATATGCGCCGCAGTGGATGCAGCAGGTACTGGACGCCCGTTCCCGCGATGCCGCCGCGCCCACCTTCTCGCCCGACGGCCTGTACTTTCTGGGCCCCGTATACGATCCTTCATGGGGCCTTCCTTCGCGCAGCCCGGCCTATGATTGGCTCCCTTGAACGGACAAGCCCTCCCCCATTCTTCAGCCCCCATGCAGCGCACTCGAATCAAGATCTGCGGACTCACCCGCGAACAGGACGTGGACGCCGCCGTGGCTGCGGGCACCGATGCCGTGGGTTTTGTGCTCTACGCCCCCAGTCCGCGCGCCGTGACGGTGCAGCGCGCTGCAGAACTGGCGCGGCGCCTGCCGCCCTTCGTGACCCCGGTGCTGCTGTTCGTCAATGAAAGCGCCGCCAACGTGATGGCTGCCTGCGCCGCCATCCCGGGCGCCTGCGTGCAGTTCCACGGCGACGAGTCCCCCGAGGACTGCCTTGCCGCCACATCGGGCGGCACCCGCGCCTTCCTGCGCGCCGCACGCATTCCCCTTGGTCCCGACGCCGCGCGCTTCGACCTCGTAGAATATGCCCAGCGTTACTCGAAAGCCCAGGCCATACTGCTCGACGCCCATGTCGACGGCTATGGTGGTGGCGGAAAAGCATTCAATTGGTCACTCCTTCCACCAAACGTCGCCTCTCACCTCGTTTTGTCTGGTGGACTCACGCCTGCAAACGTGACCGATGGCATCTTGCAAGTGCGCCCGCGAGGACTCTCGCTGGCCGTTGATGTCAGTTCCGGCGTCGAGGCCGATGGTCCCGACGGCAAGCCCCTCAGGGGCATCAAGGACGCCGGCAAGATACACCGATTCATCGCCGCCGTGCGCGCGGCCGATGACCAACTTTTGCAGACAAGCCATGTTCGAATACCAGTACCCTGACGCATCCGGCCACTTCGGCCGCTTCGGCGGCAGCTTTGCCAGCGAAACCCTGACACACGCTCTGACCGAGCTGCGCGATGCCTACGCCAAGTACCAGAACGACCCGGAATTCGTTGCCGAATTCCAGTCCGAGCTGGCCCACTTCGTCGGCCGTCCCTCGCCCGTCTACCACGCGGCACGCATGTCGCGCGAGATGGGCGGCGCGCAGATCTACCTCAAGCGCGAAGACCTCAACCACACGGGCGCGCACAAGATCAACAACGTGATCGGCCAGGCCATGCTCGCCCGGCGCATGGGCAAGCCCCGCATCATTGCCGAGACCGGCGCGGGCCAGCACGGCGTGGCCACGGCCACCATCTGCGCGCGCTACGGCCTCGAATGCATCGTCTACATGGGTGCCGAGGACGTGAAGCGCCAAAGCCCCAACGTCTACCGCATGCGCCTGCTGGGCGCCACCGTGGTGCCGGTGGAGTCGGGCAGCCGCACGCTCAAGGACGCGCTCAACGAGGCCATGCGCGACTGGGTGGCCAACGTGGACAACACCTTCTACATCATCGGCACCGTGGCCGGCCCCCATCCCTACCCGGCGATGGTGCGCGACTTCCAGAAGGTCATCGGCGAGGAGTGCCTGACGCAGATGCCCGAATTCCTGGGCGCCGACCGCCAGCCTGATGCCGTGGTCGCCTGCGTGGGCGGCGGCAGCAATGCCATGGGCATCTTCCACCCCTACATCCCGTTCGAGAACACACGCCTGATCGGCGTGGAGGCGGCCGGCGAAGGCCTGGACAGCGGCAAGCACTCGGCCTCGCTGCAGCGCGGCAGCAGCGGCGTGCTGCACGGCAACCGCACCTTCATCCTGCAGGACGAGAACGGCCAGATCACCGAGACGCACAGCATCAGCGCCGGCCTCGACTACCCAGGCGTCGGTCCCGAGCACGCCTGGCTGCAGGAACTGGGCCGGGCCCAGTACGTGGGCATCACCGACCAGGAGGCGCTGGACGCCTTCCACTATCTGTGCCGCACCGAAGGCATCATTCCCGCCCTGGAGTCCAGCCATGCCGTGGCCTATGCCATGCAACTGGCCAAGACCATGCGCGCCGACCAGTCCATCCTCGTGAACCTGTCCGGTCGCGGCGACAAGGACATCGGCACCGTGGCCGACCTCTCGGGCGCCGATTACTACGACCGTCCCTCCATGCGCGGGCTCACGGTCAAGGGAGGAGCAGCTCAATGAGCCGCATCACCACGACTTTCGCCAAACTCCAGGAAGAAGGCCGCAAGGCCCTGATCCCCTACATCACAGCAGGCTTCCCGTTCGCGGCCATCACGCCGTCGCTGATGCACGGCATGGTGGAGGCCGGCGCCGACGTGATCGAGCTGGGCGTGCCCTTCTCGGACCCCATGGCCGACGGCCCCACCATCCAGAAGGCAGGCGACCGCGCCATCGCCAATGGCGTGGGCCTGGTGCAGGTGCTGGCCTATGTGCGCGAGTTCCGCCAGAAGAACCAGACCACGCCCGTGGTGCTGATGGGCTACGCCAACCCGGTGGAGCGCTACGACCAGATCCACGGCAATGACCGCTTCGTGGACGATGCGGCCGAGGCCGGCGTCGATGGCCTGCTCATCGTGGACTACCCGCCCGAGGAGTGCGAGGCATTCGCCGCGCAACTGCGTGCGCGCGACATGGACCTCATCTTCCTGCTGGCGCCCACCTCCACCACCGAGCGCATGCAGCAGGTGGCGCGCGTGGCCAGCGGCTATGTCTACTACGTCTCGCTCAAGGGCGTGACCGGAGCAGGCACGCTCGACACGGCGGCCGTGGAAGCCATGCTGCCGCGCATCCGCGAGCATGTGAGCATTCCCGTGGGCGTGGGCTTCGGCATCCGCGACGCGGCCACGGCCCAGGCCATTGGCCGGGTGGCCGATGCCGTGGTCATCGGCAGCCGCATCATCGAGATGCTGGACGGCCAGCCCCACGAAAAGATCGTCCCCCTGACCATCGACTTCCTGCGCGGCGTGCGCAAGGCACTCGACGCGTAGGTCGCATAATGCAGCCCTTGCATGCGGCCCGGTGCCGCATGCCCTGCGCCTGAAAAGGAAACACCATGTCCTGGCTTGAAAAACTCCTGCCTGCCAAAATCCAGCAAACCAACCCCACGGATCGCCACCAGCAGATCCCCGAGGGTCTGTGGATCAAGTGCCCGAGCTGCGAGACCGTGCTCTACAAGGCCGATCTGGAGAAAAACCAGAACGTCTGCCCCAGCTGCAGCCACCATCACCGCATCAGCGCCCGCGCCCGCCTGAACCATTTCCTGGATGCCGAAGGCCGTTATGAAATCGGCCAGGAAGTCATCCCCGTCGATGCCCTGAAGTTCAAGGACAGCCGCAAGTACCCCGAGCGCCTCAAGGAAGCGCTGGAGAACACCGGCGAGACCGATGCCCTGGTCGTCATGGGCGGCGCCATCAAGAGCGTCAACGTGGTCGCAGCCTGCTTCGAGTTCGAGTTCATGGGCGGCTCCATGGGCTCCGTGGTCGGCGAGCGCTTCGTGCGTGGCGTCGAGACCGCCATCGAGCAGAAGGTCCCCTTCATCTGCTTCACCGCCACGGGCGGTGCGCGCATGCAGGAAGGCCTGTTGAGCCTGATGCAGATGGCCAAGGCCAATGCAGCGCTCACGCGCCTGGCCAAGAAGGGCCTGCCCTACGTCTCGGTGCTGACCGATCCCACCTTCGGTGGCGTCTCCGCCAGCTTCGCCTTCGTCGGCGATATCGTCATTGCCGAGCCCAAGACCCTGGTGGGCTTCGCCGGCCCGCGCGTGATCGAAACCACCGTGCGCGTGAAGCTGCCTGAAGGCTTCCAGCGCGCCGAGTTCCTGCAGGACAAGGGCGCCGTGGACATGATCGTGGACCGCCGCGAGCTGCGCGACCGCATTGCCGCATCGCTTGCCATGCTGCAGCGCCTGCCGGCCGACGCGGTCCAGTAAAGCCTCGCGCAGACACAAAAAAGCCGCCGCAGGTTGATGCCTGCGGCGGCTTTTTCACGTCCAGGAAACCAGGGAAATCAGGCCAGCAGCATCAGGCCCGATCCCTGGATATACCCCAGCACCATCAGCGCGATCTGCAGCAGCACCAGAGCCACCAGTGCCGACAGATCGATACCGCCGATCAGCGGAACAACACGGCGGATGGGCCGCAGCATGGGCTCGGACAGGCGCTGCAGCACGCCATACATCGGCGACTGCGGCTGCACCCACGACAAGATGGCATAGATCAGCAGCACGCCCACCATGCCCGACAGCGCCACGCGCGCCAGGCCGCACAGCGCCAGCCAGGGCAGGGCAACCACGGTGGACTGCCCACCCATCAACAGCCACAGCAGCACGAACTGCAGCATCTGCAGCAGGAAGGCGGCGATCAGGCTGGACATATCCCAGCGCCCGGCCGGCTTGATGATGCGGCGCAGCGGCATCACGATCCAGTCGGACAGCGCAAACACCAGCTGCCCCACGGGGTTGCCGAAGGGCACGCGCTGGGCCTGCATGTACATGCGCAGCAGGCAGACGCCGGTCAACAGGCCAACGACCACGTCGAGCAAAAAGGAAACGATCTGAAAAAGCATGGCGTTGTAGGACTGCGGGAGGAAGATCGGACCACGGCCATCCGGCCTTGGCACAGCATGGGATGATAGCTGCCGCATCCCGCCCATCACATGACCGCCCCTACCGCACTGCACTCCCTGCCGCTGTTCCCCCTGGGCAGCGTCCTCTTTCCCCAAGGCCTGCTGAGCCTTCGCGTCTTTGAAGTCCGCTACCTGGACATGATCCGCAAGTGCGAGCGCACGGGCGCTCCCTTTGGCGTGGTGGCGCTGCAGGCCGGCAGCGAAGTGCGCAAGGCCGGCGCGGCCGCCGAGCAATTGCACGCCGTGGGCACGCTGGCCCGCATCGTCCAGTTGCAGCAGCCCCAGCCCGGCCTGCTGCACCTGCAGTGCGAAGGCACGCAGCGCTTTCGCATGCAGGAGCACCGCCAGCTGCCCCACGGCCTGTGGGTGGCCGATGTGCAGATGCTGCCTGCCGATGCCGCCGTGCCCATCCCCAGCCACCTGCTCGCCACCGCCCAGGCCCTGGCCCAGGTGCTGATGCAGCTGCACGCGCGCTCCACAGACGCCGACCATGCCCGACTGCCCAGCGCCGAACAGATGGGCGACTGCGGCTGGGTAGCCAACCGCTGGACCGAGCTGCTGCCCATGCCGATCTCCATCAAGCAGCAACTGATGGCGCTGGACAGCCCGCTGGTGCGGCTGGAGCTCGTGGCCGATGTGCTGGAGCGCAGCGGCATAGGCCATGCCCAGGGCCCGGCACCCGGCTCCCCTTCCGGCGGGCACTGACGAATTGGCAGGACTGCGGCGTCATACCGCAGCGGCTTCCGGCACATTGGCAGCACCGCGCACCGAAAGCGCGCCAAAAAACTTAAAATCGCGGATTCAGCCCGCCAGCTGCGGGGCTTGCCGGTGGCATTTGCCGCCGCCTCTGCACCCTCCAGCCCTTTGCGCCTGGCTTTTTTCGGCTTTTCCCGCTTTTTTCCCCCGGCTTTTTTCCGGCCCCTCGGCGTTTTGCGCTGGCGCTCATTGTCATGACCGAACACAACACCCCATCCGCAGCGGACCAGACCGCTCCCCAGGACGAAAACCAACTCATCGCCGAGCGCCGCGAAAAACTCAAGGCCCTGCGCGAACAGGTCCGTGAACAGGGCGGCGTGGCCTTCCCCAACGACTTCAAGCCCGCCGACCGCGCCGAGGCGCTGCAGCAGGCCCATGCCGACAAGAGCGCCGAGCAGTTGGACGCCGAAGCCGTGCAGGTCAGCCTGGGCGGCCGCATGATGCTCAAGCGCGTCATGGGCAAGGCCAGCTTTGCCACCATCCAGGACGGATCGCTGGGCCCCACGCACGGCCGCATCCAGCTGTACATCACGCGCGACACCGTGGGCGAGGAGGTCTATGCGGCCTTCAAGCGCTGGGACCTGGGCGATATCCTGGGCGCAGAGGGCACGCTGATGAAGACCAAGACCGGCGAGCTGTCGGTCAAGGTGCAGACGCTGCGCCTGCTCACCAAGAGCCTGCGCCCCATGCCCGACAAGTTCCACGGCATGGCCGACCTGGAGCAGAAGGTGCGCCAGCGCTATGTGGACCTGATGATGGACGAGCAGGCCCGCCGCCGCTTCATCGCACGCAGCAAGGCCGTCTCGGGCATCCGCGAATTCATGGTGGAGCACGGCTTCCTGGAAGTGGAAACGCCCATGCTGCACCCCATTCCCGGCGGCGCCAACGCCAAGCCCTTCGTCACCCACCACAACGCGCTGGACCAGGAGATGTACCTGCGCATCGCGCCCGAGCTGTACCTCAAGCGCCTGGTGGTCGGCGGCTTCGAGCGCGTGTTCGAGATCAACCGCAACTTCCGCAACGAAGGCATCTCGGTTCGCCACAACCCCGAGTTCACCATGATGGAGTTCTACGCGGCCTACTGGAACTACCGCGACCTGATGGACTACACCGAGGCCCTGGTGCGCGACGCCGCGCAAAAGGCCGTGGGCACGCTGCAGCTGACCTACGGCGGCAAGCCCGTGGACCTGTCCCAGCCCTTCCAGCGCCTGACCATTCCCGAGGCCATCGTCAAGTTCACCGAGGCCGGTGACAAGGTGGCCGACCGCGAATGGCTGACCAATGCGCTGCGCAAGCTGGGCATGACGGAAGAAAAGGACCGCCTGTCCGCCCGCACCCTGGCCAGCCTGCAGGTGCTGTACTTCGAGGAAGTGGTGGAAGAAAAGCTCTGGCAGCCCACCTTCATCATGGAGCACCCCACCGAGATTTCGCCGCTGGCGCGCGCCAATGACGAGCGCCCCGAGGTCACCGAGCGCTTCGAGCTGTACATCACGGGCCGCGAATTCGGCAACGGTTTCTCCGAGCTCAACGACGCCGAGGACCAGGCCGCGCGCTTCAACGCCCAGGTCCAGGCCAAGGACGGTGGCGACGACGAAGCCATGTACTTCGACCACGACTTCGTGCGTGCCCTCGAGTACGGCATGCCCCCCACGGGCGGCTGCGGCATCGGCATCGACCGCCTGATGATGCTGCTGACCGACAGCGCCAGCATCCGCGACGTCATCCTGTTCCCCGCCCTGCGCCGCGAACAGTAAAACCCACGGCATCCAGCGCCTGCGCGCGTTGCCAACCGAAGCCGCCTGCGTTCCCTTGGGAGCCAGGCGGCTTTTCCCTATACTGGCTCGCCATGCACATCCCCACCTACTGGGCGCAGGCGCGCCTGCGGCATGAAAGCCGCCCCACCCACGGCATCACCGTCCAGCGCTGGGGATGGTCCGACACCAGCCAGGAAGCCGCCCAGGCCCACGCACAGGAGCGTGCTGGCCAGGCCCTGGAAGCCGCCCGCAATGCGGCGCTTCCAAAGGGCGAGCCCCGCATGGAATGGAAGAACGAGTACGCGCTCGACGGCTTCACCACCCCCATCCGCGAAGAAGTCCTGCAGCGCCGCGACGGCACGGTGATGACGCGCAACAGCTACGGCGCCCACTGCCTGAACACCGAGCGCGTGGCCATCGCCGATATCGACCTGCCCGAGCCGCCCAGCGCCGTGCGCTTTCCCGTCGTGACCCTGCTGTTGTTGGCTTCGGTCGCCATCTGGCTGGCCCGGCTGGCACCGCACAAGAACAATTCGCGGATGGTGGCCACGGCACTGGTCGTGCTGCTGCTGTTCCTGGCCATGCGGCGCGTGCAGCGCTGGTGGGAAGCACGCCAGGCGCGCCAGCGTGCGGCCACGGACTCGCCGGCCGCGCGCGCCATGGAGCGCGTCCAGACCTTCCAACAAAGCCACCCCGACTGGGGCCTGCGCGTCTACGAAACACCCAAGGGCCTGCGCGTCATCGTCACGCATGCCGATTTCGCATCGGACGATCCGGCCGTCGGGCGGCTGTTCGACGTCCTGCAGGTGGACCCGCTCTATGCCCTGCTGTGCGAGCGCCAGCAATGCTTTCGCGCACGTGTCTCCGGCAAGCCCTGGCGCATGGGCCTGACCGGCCTATCCACCTCGCTGCGCAGCTGGCCCATTCCCGAAGACCGGCAGGAGGAGCGCCGCCAGTGGGCACTTGCCTATGACAGCAAAGCCCAGGGCTTTGCTGCCTGCAGGCTGCTGCAGCAACTGGGCAACCCGCGCATCTGCCCGGCTGCCGACGCCTTTGTGCAGTGGCATGACGAGGCCAGCCGCGCCCGCACGGATCTGCCGCTGGCCTAGCAAAAGCCCCGTTGCACACAATCGCACACGGACGCGACACCCGACTTACACTGGCGCCATCCCCCGCCGCGCACTGCGCGGCCCCTTGATCCATTCCTGGTTTCGCAACCATGAAGGCCATGCCCCCCGCCCCACCTCCCCTGCCCACCGACAGCGCCGACTCTCCCGCCATCGAGCCCAGCGGAGCACGCTTCGCCAAGCCGACGGACGAGTCCGCGCCCTTTTGCGTGCTGGTCGTGGAAGACCAGGCCTCGGTGCGCACCAGCCTGGTCAGCGAGCTGCTGCACGCAGGCGTGACCCGCGTGCTGGAGGCTGCCGATGGCCCCAGCGCCCTGGTGCTGTTCCGCGAGCAGCGCCCCGACCTGGTGCTGCTGGACATCCGCCTGCCCGGCGAGGATGGCTACTGGGTCGCCCGCCAGCTGCGCGAGGCCGAGCCCGGCGAGTGGACGCCCGTCATCTTCCTGTCCGGCCTGGACAATGACCTGGATGTGTGGCGCGGCATCGAGGCCGGAGGCGACGACTACCTGGTCAAGCCCGTCAAGCCCATCGTGCTCGTGGCCAAGCTGCGCGCCATGCGCCGCCTGCTGGACATGCGCAGGCGCCTGGTATCGCTGTCGGCCGAGCTGCACGAGGCCAACCAGAAGCTCAATGAAATGGTCGAGCTCGACCAGCTCACGGGCCTGGTCAACCGCCGAGGCTTCGACCGCATCCTGCATGCAGAGATCGCCTCGGCCCGGCGCGAAGGCCAGCCGCTGACGCTGATGCTCTGCGACCTGGACCATTTCAAGCGCTACAACGACACCTATGGCCACGTGCATGGCGATGAATGCCTGAAACAGATCGGACGCCTGCTGCGCGAGGTCTGCGTACGCCCCCGTGACGTGGCGGCGCGCTATGGCGGCGAGGAATTCGCGCTCATCCTGCCGCGCACGCCGCGCTCGGGCGCCATGACGTTTGCGCGCGCCGTGGGCCAGATGCTGCGCGTGCTGCGCATACGCCACCCCGATTCGCCCCATGAATCGGGTCTCACGCTGTCGGGCGGCATCACCACCTGCATTCCCGACGAATACACCAGCGCCGAAGCCATGCTCATGCGCGCCGACCAGGCTCTGTACGCGGCCAAGGCGCAGGGACGCGACCGCTTCTTCAGCTTCGAGATGCAGATGGACACGGTGGAGCAGCGCCGCACCTGACTGCCGGGCCTTGCGCCTGCGCTTACGATCGCAGCTCAACGCCGGGCGCGCGCGAGCTGCGCATCCGGGTCCCGAAAGCGGATTCCTGTTTCCTGAATGTTTGAAGTTATGCGTCGTTTTCAAGCGCACCTGCCCACCTGGATGCAGGATTGGCTGGAGTTCATCATCCCCGGTGCCCAGATCCTGCTGATCATCGGTGCGGCCTGGCTGCTCAATCGCCTGGTTCGCCGGCTGATCGCACGCGCAGGCCGGCACTACGGCCTGCCGCCGGAGCTGCTGGTGCCGCTGCGCGGCGTGTTCCGCTGGATTCTGATTGCCGCCACCGTGCCGCTGGTACTGGAGCGCCTGGGCGTCTCGGCCACCGTGCTGTGGACGGCCTTCACCGGCTTTGCCACCGTGGGCGCCGTGGCTTTCTTCGCGGCTTGGAGCGTGCTGTCCAACCTGTTCTGCGCCCTGCTCATCGTCATCGTCGGGCCCTTTCGCCTGGGTGACTACATCGAGGTGCTGGACACGGCTGAAAAGCCCGGTGCCAAGGGCCGCGTGATCGACATCAACATGCTCTACACCACCTTGCAGGACGCCCATGCGCCCGATGGCTCACCCAACCTGCTGCAGATCCCCAACTCGCTGATCTTCCAGCGCGTGGTCCGGCGCTGGAAGGGCGGCTTGGGTGTGGATGGCGAGCATGCCAGCCATGGCGAGGAGGAGCGCGCCATCCGGCTGACCACGCCGCATGATGCCCAGCCCTCGCAGCCTCCCATGCACACGACCAACTAAGGCCGGCACCGCATGAAAAAAGCCGCCGCCCGGGCAAAGGGACGGCGGCTTCGCCATTGAGCAGCGCGCCTCAGGGCTTGCGCGGCCGGACCTTGCTGGCGGCCAGCTTGGCGTTGGTGCGCGCCTGCTCCACGTCTTGTGCGCGCGCCAGGGCCACGCCCATGCGGCGCCTGACGAAGCTCTCTGGCTTGCCGAACAGGCGCAGGTCCGTGCCCGGCACGGCCAGGGCTTCGTCCACGCCGTCGAACACCAGGCCTTCGGCATCCTGCCCGCCATAGATCACGGCGCTGGCGCCGGGGTTGCGCAGCGAGGCATCCACGGGCAGGCCCAGGATGGCGCGCGCATGCAGCTCGAACTCGCTTTGCCACTGCGTGGCCAGCGTGACCAGCCCCGTGTCGTGCGGGCGTGGCGAGACTTCGCTGAACCAGACCTGCTCACCCTTGACGAACAGCTCCACGCCAAACAGGCCCAGGCCGCCCAGGTCATCGGTCACCGCCTTGGCGATGTCGCGCGACTTCTGCAGCGCCGCCGGGTGCATGGGATGGGGCTGCCAGCTTTCCACATAGTCGCCGGACTGCTGGATGTGGCCGATCGGATCGCAGAAATGCGTCTGCACCTGGCCGTCCGGCCCCTTGGCGCGCACCGTGAGCTGGGTGATCTCGTAGTCGAAGTCGATGAAGCCTTCGACGATCACACGGCCATGGCTCACGCGACCGCCGGCCATGGCGTAATCCCAGGCCTTGGCCACGTCGTCCGGGCCGTCCAGCTTGCTCTGGCCCTTGCCCGAGCTGCTCATCACGGGCTTGACCACGCAAGGGAAGCCGATGGCGGGCTGGCCATCGGTGCCGTCGATGGCGGCCTGCAGCTCCTGCTGCGAATCACAGAAGCGGTAGGGACTGGTGGCCAGGCCCAGCGTCTCGGCGGCCAGGCGGCGAATGCCTTCGCGGTCCATGGTCAGGCGCGCGGCGCGGGCCGTGGGGATCACGGTGACCACACCGGCTGCTTCCAGCTCTTCGAGCATGGACGTGGCAATGGCCTCGATCTCGGGCACGACCAGGTCGGGCTTCTCGGCCTCGATCAAGGCCTTGAGCTGGGCCGGATCGCTCATGGTGATGGTGCGCGCGTGGTGGGCCACCTGCTGGCCGGGCGCGTTCTCGTAGCGGTCCACGGCGATCGTCTCCACGCCCAGGCGCTGCAGCGCGATCAGCACTTCCTTGCCGAGTTCGCCGCTGCCCAGCAGCATGACTTTGGTGGCATGGGGGGAGTAAGGGGTTCCAAGGGTGGTCATCTGCGCGTCCTGTGAGCCAGGCGGAGCCTGGGCAAGATAAGAAAGAGAGGGAGGCGGGCCTGCACGGCCCGCAGCAGCCCCCGATCATAGGACGCCGACGCAGGCGCCGCCTACAAACCCAGCGCCTGCGCGAGGTTGCGCCGCGCCCGCACCTCCAGCCGTTGCCGGAACCAGTCGGTGCAGTAGATGGCCTCGCGCTGCATGAAGCCCTGCAGCACCTCGCGGCGCTTGGCGCGGTACAGCGGCAAGGGCACCCATTCGTACTCGGCCCGCACCTGCACTTCGTATTCGGCAAAGCGCAGGGGGTCGGCCGCGAGAATGCCCAGGTCGGCATCCACCAGCAGTTGGGCGTCGATTCCGGATGGCTGTGCAGCGTGGCAGGTCGCCATGATCAGGCCGTGCACGCGCCCGGCCACATCGGCAGGCAGACCCTGTTCACGCAGCACGGCGGCGGCCCAGTCGGCGCTGCGCGCCTCGTTGTCCTTGGCTTGCGTTTGGTAGACAGCGTCATGGAACCACAGCGCCAGTGCCACCTCGCCGGGGTGCTCGGCCAGAGACAGCGCCGGCTGCAACAAGGCCAGGGCCTCGCCCAGGTGCTGCAGCGTGTGGTAGTGGCGCTGGGGCTCGCTGTAGCTTTGCAGCAACTCGGCCAGCACAGGCTGCGGAGTGCTGGCACCCAGTGCGGACCAGACGCTCTCCCAAGATGTCTGCCAGGTCTGCAGCGATGCATCGTTTGCGGAGGGCATTTCGGGCCATGGTCCAGCATGGGTCATCGCCAGTTCCTTCAATTTTCAGAAGATGCCGGGCGCCAGCGCCCGCAGCGGCGCACCTGCCGATGACAGCAGCCATGCCAGCAGGCCGCAGTTGAGCACCACGGTGATCCAGAACACCAACTGGAACGAGGCCTTGCTGGACTTATGCCGCAGCAGGCCTTGCGCCAGCAATGCGCCGGGCCAGCCGCACAGCATTGCCAGCAGGTGCAGACGGCTTTCGCTGGTGCGCCAGCGGTCGTTCCTGGCGGCGGACTTGTCGAATCCATAGACCATGAAGGTCACAAAGCTTGCCGCCGCATACAGGCCGACCAGTGTCCAGGGCATGCGGCCACTCCAGGCAACAGCCAGCAGCACGCAGAAGAAGGCAGCGGCCAGGCCTACCGCCACCGGGCCTCGCACAGGCGGCAGAGGCCGCGAAGGCGTGCCGGCACGGCTTCGCCGCGCAGGCTGCGGGCGGCCGGTCCTTGGTTCGTCAATGAAGGCCACATCCTGCGCGCGCCATTTTCCCTGGGCGTTGCGGCTGGGCACGTAGCTGACACGCTCTCCGCCCTCGGGCCTGCGGCGGCGATCGGTGAAGGACTTGATATGGACAAAGACCTGCGCGCCGCCTCCATCGGGTTCGATGAAGCCGAAGCCCTGCTCGTCCTTCCAGCCGGTGAGACGTCCCTGCTGCCGCATGGCGGGCTCAGTGGCTGCCGTCTGCGGCCGGCCGCGCATCCTGCTTGCCTGGCTCGCCCAGGCAAATGCCTATGTCGCGCGCCATGGTGAGCAGGCCGTGGTCCAGGGGCACGGTGCGCTGGGTGTTGGCCACGCGGGAGATTTCCACGCTGCCGATCTCGCCACCCTGCAGCGTGACCATGCGGCCGAAGCGCCCCGACAGCACCAGTTGCGCCGCATGGTGGCCGTACTGCGTGGCCAGCACGCGGTCAAAGGGCGTGGGGTCGCCGCCGCGCTGTACATGGCCGAGGACCGTGGTGCGCACCTCGCTCCTGAGGTGGGGCTGCAGGCGCTCGCGCAGCACATGGCCGACGCCGCCCAGGCGGACCGGGTCGGGGCTTTGCTCGATGCGCTCGCGCACCGTGAGGCTGGCGCCGCTTTCCTTGGCGCCCTCGCCGATGCAGATGATGGTGTAACGCTGGCGCTGCTCGCGGCCCCGGCAGAAATCGACGATGGCCTGCAGGTCGTAATCGATCTCGGGCAGCAGGATGACGTCGGCCGCACCGGCAATGCCGGCCTCCAGCGCCAGCCATCCGGCATGGCGCCCCATGGTCTCGACGATCATCACGCGGTGGTGGCTGTTGGCCGTGCTCTCAATGCGGCGCAGCGCCTCGGTGGCCGTGGCCACGGCGGTATCGAAGCCAAAGCTGCGCTCGCAATTGGCAATGTCGTTGTCGATGGTCTTGGGCACCCCCACGCAGGTCAGTCCCACCTGTTCGGCCAGGCCATGCGCCAGGCTCATGGTGCCGTCACCGCCGATGGCCACCACCACGTCCAGGCCCAGCGCCCGGACATTGCGGCCCACATGCTCCAGCGTGGCCGCATCGCGCAGGGGGTTGGCGCTGTTGCTGGTGCCCAGGATGGTGCCGCCCACATGCAGGATGCCCGAGACCTCGTCCCAGCCCAGCGGCTTGACGCCGGGCGGGTCGAGCATCAGACCCTCGAAGCCGTCGGCAATGCCCAGCACCTCGCACTGGCCGTGGTTGATCAGGGACTTGGTGACCGCACGGATCACCGCATTCAGGCCGGGGCAGTCGCCACCTCCGGTCAGCACGCCAACGCGCATGGGAAAACTCTCCTGTGAAACACCGGCCGACGCGCCCTTTACGACACGCACATGCCTTTGCAAAGCCCGCCTTGGCCCTCGGAGCGGCCAGCGGCGGCATTCTTCAATCCATCAAGGCAGCAGGTCCAGCGCCTGCAGATAGGCAGGCTGGCGCATGAGGTCGTCCCAGGGCTGGGGCACGGTCTCCGGCAGCAGGGCCACGCGGCGAGATTCGCTGTCGGCATCGGGCTGCCAGCGGCCGCTGCGCTGCGCGGCCTCCATGCCGGCCAGCAGCTCGTCCACATGCCCGCCCAGGCCCAGGCTCTGGTTGCACAGCAGCACCATGTCGCAGCCCGCCTCCAGCGCGGCCAGGGCCGCATCGGTATAGCCGATGAGCTGGCCGTCGATGCGGCGCGCACCCTCCATGCTCAGGTCATCGCTGAAGATGGCGCCGTCGTAGCGCAGGCGGCTGCGCAGGATGTCCTTGAGCCACTTGGCGGAAAAACCGGCCGGGCGCTTGTCCACCTTGGGGTAGATCACATGGGCCGGCATCACGGCCGTGAGCACGCTGGACAACCAGGGATAGGGCGCGGCGTCCTCGCCCAGGATGGCGGTGAGGCTGCGGCCATCGACCGGAATGTCCACATGCGAATCGGCCTTGACGAAGCCGTGGCCGGGAAAGTGCTTGCCGCAGTTGCCCATGCCGGCCTGCAGCAGGCCGTGCATGAGGCTGCGGGCCAGCGCGGCCACCACGCGCGGGTCGCGGTGGAAGCTGCGGTCGCCGATGACGCTGCTGGCACCGTAGTCAAGGTCCAGCACCGGGGTGAAGCTGAAATCCACGCCGCAGGCACGCAGCTCGGTGCCCAGCACGTAGCCGGCCGCCGTGGCAGCATTCATGGCGGCCAGGGCGCCGCTGCCTTCACGGTGCTTGCTGCCCTTGCCGTCGTCCATCCACATCTGGCCGAAGGCGCGCATGGGCGGCAGGTGCGTGAAGCCGTCAGCGCGAAAACGCTGCACGCGCCCGCCCTCATGGTCCACGCAGATCAGCAAATCGGGCTTGGCCGCCTTGATATCGGCGCACAACTGCACCAGCTGCTCGCGGCTTTCCCAGTTGCGGGCAAAGAGGATGATGCCGCCGACCAGCGGATGCGCCAGGCGCTGGCGGTCCACATCGGTGAGTGCCTTGCCGGCGATGTCGATGATGAGGGGTGCGTGCTCGGTCATGCCGGGAGTTCCTATGAATCCTGTGGAGTCAAAAAAGCCAGCGTCACGCTGGCCGGGTATCAGGCGCGGCGCTCGACCACGCAGAAGCTGGCCGCGTAGTCGCTCTCGTCGGTCACGGACAGGTGCACCTGCAGGTTGCGCGCCTCGAACCATTCCTTGAGCGCGCCGTGCAGCACGATGGCAGGCTGGCCACTGGGCAGTTTGATGACCTCGCAGCTGCGCCAGGTCATGGGCATGACCATGCCCATGCCTATGGCCTTGGAAAAGGCCTCCTTGGCGGAAAAGCGCGTGGCCACGAAGCGGATGCCGCGCTCAGGCCAGCGCGCGCGGCGGGCACGCCAGGTGGCCAGCTCGCCCTCGGCCAGCACCTTCTCGGCGAAACGGTCGCCATGGCGCTCCAGGCTGGCGCGGATGCGGCGCACGTCGCAGATGTCGGTACCGATGCCGTAGATCATGGATTCGCTCCGCGAAAGCTTCAGGCGCGCGCCGCCATGCCCTGGTCTATGCACTGCTGGTAGGCGCGCACGGTTTCGGCGTAGCCCAGCTCCAGCGCGTCGGCGATCAGCGCATGGCCGATGGAGACTTCGAGCAGGCCCGGCACGCGCGCCACGAAGGCGGCCAGGTTGTCACGGCTGAGGTCATGGCCGGCATTGATGCCCAGCCCGGCATCCAAAGCCGCCTGGGCCGCCGCCGCATAGGCCTGCAGTTGCGCTTCCTGATCTGCCGTGCCCCAGGCAGCTGCGTAGGGTTCGGTATACAGCTCGACCCGGTCGGCACCCACGGCGCGCGCAGCGGCCATCTGGGCGGGCACGGGGTCCATGAACAGGCTGACGCGCACGCCGAGTTGGCGGCATTCGGCAATCAGCGGCTTCAGGCGCTCGGCGTCCTGCGGGAAGTTCCAGCCATGGTCGCTGGTGAACTGGTCCTCGCTGTCGGGCACGAAGGTGGCTTGGTGCGGGCGCGTGTCGCGGATGAAGTCCATGAGGTTCTGCGTCGGGTTGCCCTCGATGTTGAACTCCGCCTGCGGCCACTGTGTCATCAGCGCCTGCAGTTCATAGACATCCTCGCTGCGGATATGGCGCTGGTCGGGACGCGGATGGATGGTGATGCCCTGGGCACCGGCCTCCAGGCAGATGCGCGCGGCGCGCGTCACGCTGGGAATGCCCAGGTGGCGCGTGTTGCGCAGCAGCGCAACCTTGTTGACATTGACCGACAGCGCCGTGCGCTGCGAAGCGTGGGAAAGATTCATAGCGATTGCAGATCCATCATCAGCTGGCGGGTGCGCAGCATGGGACTGCCGCAATGGTATTGCAGCAGGGCCCTCAGTTGGGGCTTGAGGGCCAGCGCCTGCTCGGGTTGGGCCACCACATGCAGCGTGGCATTGAAGGCCTGCCGGGCCTGCAGCGCGCTTTCAATGGCCTGCCATTGCGCAGCGCCCAGCACGGCGCGCTCGCCCTGCAGCGCCGGGCGCAGGCCGCCTTCGGCCACCAGCGCATAGCGGCGGCCTTCGGCCAGCGGCGCCAGCGTGGCGCTTTCCTCATTCAAGGCGGGCAGATGGCCCAGTTCGCGCAGCAGCAGCAGCTCGAAGGTGCGCAGCACGGGCTCGATGGCATCGCCATGCTGGCCCGCCAGCACGCGCACCACGCCGGCATAGATGTCGAACAGCGCCGCATAGGGATCGTCTCGCGCCAGCAGGCGCATCAGCAGCTCGTTGAGGTACAGGCCCGACATCAGGGCGTCGCCCTGGGGCATGACATGCCCGCCCACCCACTCGGCACCCTTGAGGGTGTGGATCTCGGCATTGCCCTCGCCGCCCAGGCTGTAGCTCAGGCTCAGCGGCTGCAGCGGCAGCAGCACGGGGCGAAAGTTCGAGGTCGGGCGCTTGACGCCCTTGGCCGCCAGCGCCACGCGGCCCCGGTGCCGCGTGAAGACCTCGAGGATCAGGCTGGACTCGCTCCAGTCGTAGCTGTGCAGTACATAGGCCGGCTCATCCGAGACACGCTTGGCGCTAGCCATGGACAGAGGGCCTTGCGGGGAGGTTTCTCACTCGTAGCCGAAGGAGCGCACGCGGGCCTCGTCGTCGGCCCAGCCCGAGCGCACCTTGACCCAGACTTCGAGGAAGACCTTGGCATCCATGAGCTTTTCCAGCTCCTGGCGGGCCTCGGTGCTGATGCGCTTGAGGCGCTCGCCCTTCTCTCCGATGATCATGGCCTTGTGTCCGTCGCGCTCAACCACGATGGTCGCCGCCACGCGGATGAAGCGCTTGTGCTGCTTGCTGGCCTCTTCCTCGAACTTGTCGATGACCACCGTGGAGGTGTAGGGCAGCTCGTCGCCCGTGAAGCGGAACAGCTTCTCGCGCACGGTTTCCGAGGCGAGGAACTTCTCGCTGCGGTCGGTCAGCTCGTCGGGCGCATACATCCAGTCCTGCTCGGGCAGGTACTTCTCGCAGATGCCGAACAGGCGCTCGATGTCGCCCTTGCTCTTGGCCGACATGGGCACGAACTCGGCAAACGGATGGCGCTCCTGCATGCTCTTGAGCCAGGGGGCGATCTCGGCACGGCGGCCCACGGTATCGAGCTTGTTGGCGATCAGCAGCGTGGGAATGCCGGGCTTGAACAGCGACAGCACCTTGGCATCGGCCAGCGTGAACTGGCCGGCTTCCACGACGAACAGGATCAGGTCCACGTCGCCGATGGCGCCCATCACGGTCTTGTTGAGCGACTTGTTCAGCGCCGTGCTGTGCTTGGTCTGGAAACCCGGTGTATCGACGAAGATGAACTGCGTCGCGGCACGCGAGCGAATGCCCGTGATGCGGTGGCGCGTGGTCTGCGCCTTGCGCGAGGTGATGCTGATCTTCTGGCCCACCAGCGCATTCATCAGCGTGGACTTGCCCACATTGGGCTTGCCGACGATGGCGATCAGCCCGCAGCGCTGCGGGCCCGTCGGCACCTCGGGTGCCTGGGCTTCATCAGGGGCGGATGCCGTGCGTGCTGCGCCGGCGCCGGGCTTGGCCGCAGCCAGCAGGGCATCGAGTTCGGCGGCGGTCTGTGCCGGCGCCGGAGGTTTGTCTTGGTTCATGCGTGTCTTGCTTTCAATAGTTCCAGCATGGCTGTGGCAGCCGTCTGCTCTGCGGCTCTGCGCGAGGCACCCGTTCCCCGGGCCTGCAATTGCAGCTCGGCAATCGCGCAGGCCACTTCAAAGGTCTGGCGGTGGGCGGCTCCCGTGGTGGCGACCACCTCATACTGCGGCAGCTTCATGCGCCGTCCCTGCAGCCATTCCTGCAGGGCCGTCTTCGCATCCTTTTCGGCTGCGCGCATGTGGGGGTTGATGTCCACGCCCTCGAAAAGATGGTGTACCACCTTCTCGCCCGCCGCGTAGCCGGCATCCAGATAGACCGCGCCGATCAGGGCCTCGACCGCATCGGCCAGGATGGAGGGGCGTTGCTTGCCGCCCGACTTGGATTCACCCTCGCCCAGGCGCAGCAGATCGGGCAACTGCAGCCTCAGCGCGATCTGGTGCAGCGTGCCTTCCTTGACCAGGTTGGCGCGCACGCGGGACAGATCGCCCTCGGGCATGGAACTGAGCCGCTGGTAGAGCAGGCTGGAAATGGCAAGGTTCAGCACCGAGTCACCGAGGAATTCCAGGCGCTCGTTGTTGTCTGCCGAGAAGCTGCGGTGCGTGACGGCACGCTGCAGCAATGCAGGCTCGGCAAATTGATGCTGCAGCCTCAGCTGCAGCGCATTCAGTAAGGGAGGCACCTATTGGGTCTGCTTCTTAAAACGGTAAGTCAGGTAGGCGGGGCCCACGAGATGGATCTCGCGCGAATATTCGAACCCCACCACCACACGGTCATTGATCTTGGTCACTTCGAGGTTCTCCCCCGTAATCGACTTGATGTCGTCAATCTGGGCTGCGCGATTGAAGCTGGCTTTCACGTCCGCCACGGAACTACCCTCACGGGCCGCCTTGTTGGCGGCCTTGACGATGGCCTGGTACTCCAGGAAGACCGGCACGGATTGTGCGCCCACTGCCACCACGCCCACGCCCAGGGCAATCACAAACACCAGTCCCAGAAAGGACAGGCCGCGCTGGCGCGAACGCCGGTTGTTCGATGTCAACATGCTTTTTCCTCCTCCGATGTGAATCCCTCGCGCATGCCCGGGCCACTGCGGTCCTCAGGCATGCATGTGATGTGATGTGATCAATGGAAGCTGCCGATGCGCTTGAAATCCCCGAAGTTCATCCAGACAAAGAAAGCCCGGCCCACGATGTTCTTGTCGGGCACAAAGCCCCAGTAGCGGGAATCCAGCGAGTTGTCGCGGTTGTCGCCCATCATGAAGTACTGGCCCTCCGGCACCTTGCAGGTGATGCCTTCGACGCTGTAGCGGCAGTTCTCGCGGAACTCGAAGCCGCTGGCGCCCTGGATGAAGGCCGGCACGTCCTGGTTCACGATCATGCGGTGCGGCTTGTCGCCCAGCGACTCCTCGTACTGCTTGAAGTAGCGCATCGCATCCTTGTCGAAGAAGTCGGGCAGTGCATTGACCGGGACTTCCTTGCCATTGATCGTCAGCCGCTTGTTCAGGTAGGCGATCTCGTCGCCCGGCAGGCCCACGACCCGCTTGATGTAGTCCAGGCTGGGCTGGGGCGGGTAGCGGAACACCACCACATCGCCACGCTGCAGCGGCGTTCCCTGCGTGATCTTGGTGTTGATCACCGGCAGGCGCACGCCATAGGTGAACTTGTTCACCAGGATCAGGTCGCCCACGAGCAGCGTGGGGATCATGGAGCCAGACGGGATCTTGAACGGCTCGAACAGGAACGAGCGCAGCACGAAGACGATCGCGATCACCGGGAACAGGCCTGCCGTCCAGTCCAGCCACCAGGGCTGCATGAGGATGCGGCCCTTGGCCTCTTCAGACACCTCGATGTCGGTCTTGGCGATGCCCATGCGGTCGAGTTCTGCGCGGCGTGCCACGGCAGCCTCCTCGATGGCTACGGCAGCGCGGCGTCGGCGCGGCAGGAAGTACAGCCGCTCGGCCACCCAGTACAGGCCTGTGACCACGGTGGCCAGGAACAGCAGCAGCGCGAAGTTGCCCTCGATGAAGCCTGTGTACCAAGCGCCGATATAGCCCACGAAGGCCGCGAGTACGACGGCCGTAATCCATTGCATGGCTTGCATCAATCCTCCACTTGCAGGATGGCCAGGAAGGCCTCCTGGGGCACTTCCACCGATCCGATCTGCTTCATGCGCTTCTTGCCGGCCTTTTGCTTTTCCAGCAGCTTGCGCTTGCGGGTGATGTCGCCGCCGTAGCACTTGGCCAGCACGTTCTTGCGCATGGCCTTGACGGTTTCCCGCGCAATGATGTTGGCGCCGATGGCGGCCTGGATGGCCACATCGAACATCTGGCGGCTGATGATCTCGCGCATCTTGGCCACCACGGCCCGGCCGCGGTACGTGGCCTGGGAGCGGTGCACGATGATGGACAGCGCATCGACCTTCTCGCCGTTGAGCAGGATGTCCACCTTCACCACGTCGGAGGCGCGGTACTCCTTGAACTCATAGTCCATGGAGGCGTAGCCGCGCGAGACCGACTTGAGCTTGTCGAAGAAGTCCAGCACGATTTCGCCCAGCGGCATCTCATAGGTGAGCATCACCTGGCGGCCGTGGTACTGCATGTTGATCTGCACGCCGCGCTTCTGGTTGGCCAGCGTCATCACCGGGCCCACATAGTCCTGGGGCATGTACAGGTGGACGGTGACGATGGGCTCGCGCACCTCCTCGATACGGCCGGCATCGGGCATCTTGGACGGGTTCTCGACCTGGATGACCTCGCCATCGCCCTTGACCACTTCGTAGACCACGCTGGGCGCGGTGGTGATCAGGTCCTGGTCGAATTCGCGCTCCAGGCGCTCCTGCACGATTTCCATGTGCAGCAGGCCCAGGAAGCCGCAGCGAAAGCCGAAGCCCAGCGCCTGCGAGACTTCAGGCTCGAACTGCAGGGACGAATCGTTGAGCTGCAGCTTCTCCAGCGCATCGCGCAGCTGGTCGTACTCGCTGGCTTCGGTGGGATACAGGCCGGCGAACACCTGGGGCTTGATTTCCTTGAAGCCGGGCAGGGCCTCGGTGGCAGGGCCCAGATTGTTGGGAAGCTTCTTTTCCAGCGTGATGGTATCGCCCACCTTGGCTGCCTTGAGCTCCTTGATGCCGGCAATGATGTAGCCCACCTCGCCGGCGCGCAGCACGTCGCGGGGCACGTCGGCCGGAGTGAACACGCCCAGGTTGTTGGCTTCATAGGCAGCGCCCGAGGCCATCATCTTGAAGCGCTCGCCACGCTTGAGTTCACCATCGACCACGCGCACCAGCATCACGACGCCGACATAGGTGTCGAACCAGCTGTCGATGATCATGGCGCGCAGTTGGCCATTGGGATCGCCCTTTGGCGGCGGCACCTTGGCGACCACCGCCTCCAGGATCTCTTCGATGCCCATGCCGGTCTTGGCCGAGCAGGGAATGGCGTCGCTGGCATCGATGCCGATGACATCCTCGATCTCGGCCCTGGCATTTTCGGGATCGGCCTGGGGCAGATCCATCTTGTTGAGAACAGCCGTCACTTCCACGCCGAGTTCCAGCGCGGTGTAGCAGTTGGCCACGGTCTGCGCCTCGACCCCCTGCGAGGCGTCCACCACCAGCAGCGCTCCCTCGCAGGCCGACAGCGAACGCGAGACTTCATAAGAGAAGTCAACGTGGCCGGGCGTGTCGATGAGGTTGAGGTTGTAGACCTGGCCATCCTTGGCCTTGTACTGCAGGGCTGCGGTCTGCGCCTTGATGGTGATGCCGCGCTCTTTCTCGATATCCATCGAGTCCAGCACCTGGGCTTCCATGTCACGGTCAGCCAAGCCTCCGCAACGCTGGATGAGGCGGTCAGCCAGCGTCGACTTGCCATGGTCGATGTGCGCAATGATGGAAAAATTTCTGATGTGGTTCATCAACGGGAAGGACTGCTAGTGAAAGTGGAAAACGACAGGGCCGGCGCGCAAGAAAAAAGGGCGCGTCCATGAACGACGCGCCCCGAACCAACAATCTCTGGCAACTGCGATAGTTGGGACTTTATTGTAGGCAAAACGGGCTGAAAACCAAGCCCTGACAAGGCCTGCAAAGGTCCGGGCTTGATCTGTCACAATTATTTATCAACAGTTTATCAACAGAACCGCCGAGCCATTTCTCGCCCGTCGATCACCGGATAGTGCGGTGCTTTTGCACCGCAACAATCCCCTTTGAAAACAGGTTTCTGACGCCTTGAGCCGTCACGCTTTGGTGGGGCATTTTACCCAATGCCCCAAGGGGCATGGGCGGCTCCGTGTCAGGATTCCGAGGGTATTCCCCAGGATCCGGTAAACCGCCCTCCCCTGCGGCCTCAGCGCGCCGGACGGATCAGCACGTACTGAGCCCATTCCCCACGGCGCACCAGCAGGTTCACGGGCTTGCTCTTGTCCACCTTTGCCAGCGTGGCCTCGAAGCTCTTGAGCCCCGTGATCTCGACATTGGCCAGTTGCAGGATCACATCGCCTTCGCGCAGGCCCGCACGTGCCGCAGCCTCGACGGCAGCCGTCACGCGCACGCCGCCCTTGATGCCCAGCTCCTTCTTTTGGGCATCCGTGAGCTCGGCCAGCGTCAGGCCCAGCGGCTGGGAAACCAGGGTGCTGCCCTTGCCGGTGGCCTTGGCCTGCGGAGCCGCGCCGTCGGGCTCGACCTCGGCGATCACCATGGTCAGATCCTTGGCCGCGCCGCGACGGAACACGGTGATGGTGCTGCGTGTGCCGGGCTTGGTATTGCCCACCAGGCGCGGCAGGTCGGCCACCTTGTCGATGGCCTTGCCGTCGAACTTGATGATCACGTCACCGGCCTCGACGCCCGCCTTGGCAGCGGGCGAATCCGGCTCGACGGCCGAGACCAGTGCTCCCTGCGCCTTGCCCAGGCCAATGGATTCGGCAATGTCCTTGGTGACCGGACCGATCTGCACGCCAATGCGGCCTCGCGTGACCTTGCCGGTGGCGCGCAGCTGGTCGCTGACACGCACGGCCTCATCGATCGGAATCGCGAAGCTGATGCCCATGAAGCCGCCGGAGCGCGAATAGATCTGGCTGTTGATGCCCACGACCTCGCCGCGCATATTCAGCAACGGGCCGCCCGAGTTGCCGGGGTTGATGGCCACATCGGTCTGGATGAACGGCAGATAGTCGCCCGTATCGCGCTGCTTGGCACTGACGATGCCCGCCGTGACGGAGTTGTCGAGGCCGAAGGGCGAGCCGATGGCCATCACCCACTCGCCGACCTTGAGGCGGTTCACATCGCCGATCTTCACGGCCGGCAGCCCTGTGGCGTCGATCTTGACCACGGCCACGTCGGTGCGCTTGTCGCTGCCCACGATCTTGGCCTTAAACTCACGCTTGTCGGTCAGCGTGACGATGACTTCGTCAGCGCCTTCGACCACGTGGGCATTGGTCATCACAAAGCCATCGGCCGTCAGGATGAAGCCGGAACCCACGCCGCGCGGCTGCTCCTCGTCAGGCTGTGAACGCGGCTGTGGGCGCTGGCGCGGCACATTGGGCACGGGCAGGCCAAAGCGGCGGAAGAATTCGAGCATGTCCTCGTCCATGCCCAGCGCCTCGGCAGAGTTGGCGGATACCTTCTCCAGCGTGCGGATGTTGACCACGGAAGGGCCGACCTGCTCGACCAGATCGGTGAAGTCCGGCAGCCCCCTCACCACGGCGCCACTTTGCGCATGGGCGGCACTCACCGGCACCAGCATTCCTGCGCTGCCCGCAGCAAGCGCCAGAACGCCGGCCAGTGTGCAGGACTGCAGCGTCTTCCATCGAACAGTGGTCATGGTCATCCTTTCCATCTCAATCATTACGTTGCCCCGACGCCATCGCGCCCAGGCGGTTTGTTCGGACACATGGCAGCCGACTTGCTTTCGGACGAACGTCACATTCTGGCGCAGTCCTGGCGAGCATCGGCCAGACGATGGCTCAGAAGCCTGAAAGACGCGGTTAGTTCCCGAATCGGCAGCATGCATGGGGCGCGGGCCGCCGTGCATGGAGCACAAATGACTGCACCCGCGTCCATTTCAATGCCGAAAGGCTGGACGCGGGTGCAAAAGAAGGCAGGAGAGCCATGCTCTCCTGTGAGATTCAGCGCTGGTTGGCGCGCGGTGCCGAGGCGAAGTTGGCGTTGCGCAAGAAGCTGGCAGGCATCTGCAGCGTGGCCGGCCCACTGTACTGCGGATGGGAGGCCAGCAGCGCATCCAGGCGCGGATCACGCAGCATCACGCTCTGCCCGTAGGGTCCGGCCACCGCCACGACCGAGGAAGACTGGGCCGTATCGCCAAGCGGGAAGTCCTGGGCATTGCCAGCCACCGCAACCGGCGCCGACGGAGCACCCGTCTCAAGGGCCGCCAGGGCCCGGCCCGGCGCCGCGCCGGGACCGGCAGGCGCGCCCAGCATCACGCTCCAACCAATGGCAGCCACGGCCGCCACGGAGGCAAAGCCCGCCGCCATCTTCCAGCGGAATACCGAGGCATTGGCCGCCTCGCGCAGCGGCGCGCCATTGATCACGGCCCGGTCCTGCGCCGGATGCGCAATTTGCGCCAGCTCTTCAGTGGCCACGGAAACCAGCGGACGGCGAGGCTCGTTGGCCAGTTGGGCGCGGATTCCGGAGAGCACATCGTGCCGGCTGTGATGCGCCAATTCCGGGGAGCGCAGCACATCGCCCACGAGGTGGTACATGCGCCACTCCTGCTGGCCTGCATCGCTTTCCGCATAGGCCAGCACGGCCTGCAACTCTGCGGCAGAGAGTTCACCATCAGCCAATGCCGACAATTGTTCGCGCTTCGTCAGATCGTCATTCATGATCAATCACCTGCTTGTCTGCTTTGAGACCCTGTACCCAAAAAATGCGCCACCGGCGGCCACAACCCATCACGCCTACCAACGCTTGCCCGACTGGCGCTCCAGCAAAGGCTTGACCCTGGCTGAAATCGCTTCCCGTGCGCGAAAAATCCGTGAGCGCACGGTGCCGATGGGGCAACCCATGGCGTTCGAGATTTCCTCGTAGCTCAGGCCTTCAATTTCCCGCAACGTGACAGCCTGCCGGAGATCCTCGGGCAAAGCCTCCATGGCGGCGTTGACTGCCTGGGCAATTTCCTGGGCTGCCAGGATCGTTTCGGGCGTTTCTTCGGTGGTTAGTTCCTGGCTGACCCGGGAAGTTTCATCATCGTCATCCCCGTTGTGTAACGCGCTTTCGGTGATGAGCGGCGAGCGCTTCATGTCCAGCAGCGCCTTCTTGGCAGTATTCACGGCAATGCGGTACAGCCAGGTATAGAACTGGGCATCACCCCTAAACTGGTGCAGGGCCCGATAGGCGCGAATGAAGGTTTCCTGCGCAATGTCCGGCACCAGGTCCACATCGCGCACCATGCGGCCGATGAGGCGCTCGATGCGGCGCTGGTACTTGATGACCAGCAGCTCGAAGGCCCGCATGTCTCCTGCGTTGGTGCGCTCGACCAGAGCCAGGTCGCTATCGGCAGAAGAAGGCGGGAATTCGGGAGGCGTCATGAAATCGGTGAAGACGGGCCGCGGCGGCCCTGGCGCAGTCATTGCGCCCGTTCTGTAGGTCTGGCCGGGGAATATACAGCACGCCGCAAATCACCCCAGGTTTCCGGACTCTGCCTGCACAACAGGAGAAGCCAGCGGGAGCTGCGCCAACGCAAGGGCCCCGCCGGCACCATGGAAACCAGGGGAAGGACCTGCACCCACAACCACGATCCACCATCGGCTCGCACCTGCAGCAGCACCGGCTGCGCAGCCTGGCCTGGATCCGCCTCGCCGATCGACCACTGCACGCCATCCCAGGCGATGAAACCTTTACCCAGGCTGTTCCATCCATGCCACATGCCTGCAGCAGCAACCAGGCAAACCGCAACGGCCACGGCTGCAGGCCACCACCCAGCCTGGAGATTCAAGGCCCATGCCAGCAAAAGCATGGCGGCCAGCAGCCAAAGCGCACAAAGACATGCTGCCACGGTGCGCGATGGCTTCAGCGGATGGCGAACTGCGGGCGGCGCATGGCGAGACGGCATGCCTGCAGTGTCGCAAAACCGCAGCATGACCGACATTTATCCTGCTTTCACCTGGCACATGCGCGAAATAAAAAAGCCCGCTCCCTTGCGGGGCGGGCTTTTCATGTGCGTTGCGCAGGCCTCAGATCCGCTTGAACACCAGCGTTCCGTTGGTGCCTCCGAAGCCGAAGTTGTTCTTCACCGCCACCTCGATCGTCGCGTCCCGAGCCGTATTGGCGCAGTAGTCGAGATCGCACTCCGGGTCCTGGTTGTCCAGGTTGATGGTCGGAGGAATCTTTTGCTCGTGCAGTGCCAGCACGGTGAAGACGCTCTCGATGCCACCAGCACCGCCCAGCAGGTGACCTGTCATGGACTTGGTCGAACTGACAACGATTTTCTTGGCGTGATCGCCCAGAGCCGCCTTGATGGCGTTGGTCTCGTTGAGGTCGCCCAGCGGCGTGGAAGTGCCGTGCGCGTTCAGATAGTCGATCTGGTCGGCATTGATGCCGGCATTTCGCAAAGCTGCCAGCATGGCGCGGCGCGGGCCGTCCATGTTGGGTGCCGTCATGTGGCCGGCGTCGGCACTCATGCCGTAGCCGCACAGTTCGGCGTAGATCTTGGCACCGCGGGCCTTGGCATGCTCGTACTCTTCCAGCACCAGCACGCCCGCGCCTTCGCCCAGCACGAAGCCGTCGCGGTCCTTGTCCCAGGGGCGCGAAGCGGCCTTGGGATCATCATTGCGCGTGGACAGGGCGCGCATGGCGGCAAAGCCGCCGACGCCCAGGGGGGAGACCGTGGCTTCCGTGCCACCAGCCACCACCACATCGGCATCGCCGTATTCGATCATGCGTCCCGCCTCGCCTATGCAGTGCAGCCCGGTCGTACAGGCAGTCACCACGGCAAGATTCGGCCCCTTGAAGCCGAAGCGCATGGACACATGGCCAGCCACCATGTTGATGATGGAGGCAGGCACGAAGAACGGCGTGATGCGGCGCGGTCCGCGCGCAGCCAGTTCCGCGTGGGTGTTCTCGATCAGCGGCAAGCCGCCGATGCCCGAACCGATCACACAGCCGATGCGCGTGGCCAGATCATCCGACAAGGCCTCGCCCGTGGGCAGACCTGAGTCCTGCACGGCTTGCGCCGCAGCAGCGATGCCGTAATGGATGAAGGTGTCCATGGAGCGCGCATCCTTGGCGCTCATGTACGACTCCACATCGAATCCCTTGACCTCGCCTGCAATCTTGCAGGCAAAGTTCGAGGCATCGAACTTGGTGATGAGGTCAATGCCGGACTGGCCGGCCAAAAGATTGGCCCAGGCGTCGCCCACCGTGTTACCCACGGGGGAGATGCAACCCAGGCCGGTCACGACAACGCGACGACGGCTCATGCGTAAAACCTTCTGCTGATCGCTCGGGTCAGGGCCCTATCAGGCCTTCTGGTGGGTGTTGGCGTAGTCGATGGCGTTTTGCACCGTCGTGATCTTTTCCGCGTCTTCGTCGGGGATCTCGATGCCGAATTCATCTTCCAGGGCCATCACCAGCTCCACCGTGTCCAGGGAGTCAGCACCCAGATCAGCCACGAAGGCCTTTTCGTTGGTGACTTGAGACTCTTCAACGCCGAGTTGTTCGGCAATGATTTTTTTGACACGTGCTTCGATATCGCTCATGGTTTCCCTCTGGGGGTTGTGAATGAACCCGCGATTCTAGCTGCTTCGGGCCTCAGGCCCTCTTCAGCCGGCCGTCGCGAGGAAACGGCCTCTTCTGTTGCAAGCAACGCCGGCTTCTGGCAGGGGTCTGCCCGAAGCCGCCGCAGCACTTACATGTACATGCCGCCGTTGACGTGCAATTCCTGGCCGGTGACGTATCCCGCACCCGCAGATGCGAGGTAGGCCACGGCATGGGCGATGTCGCTGGGTTGACCCAGATCGCCCATGGCGATCTGCGATTTGAGGGCGTTCTTCTGCTCTTCGGGCAGCTCCGCCGTCATGTCGGTGGCAATGAAGCCAGGCGCCACGCAGTTGACCGTGATGCCGCGGCTGCCCAGTTCACGGGCCAGCGCACGCGTCATGCCGGCAACGCCGGCCTTGGCGGCTGCATAGTTGGCCTGACCGGGGTTGCCGGAGGCGCCAACGACGCTGGTGATGTTGATGATGCGGCCAAAACGCTGCTTCATCATGGGCCGAATGGCCGTACGGCTGACTCGGAAAACCGCCTTGAGATTGGTGTCGATCACCGCATCCCAGTCGTCGTCCTTCATGCGCATGGCCAGGGTGTCGCGTGTGATACCGGCGTTGTTGACCAGCACATGCAGGCCGCCGTCATTCTTGACGATGCTGTCGATCAAGGCATCGACGGCCGCCCCATCCGTGACATTGAGGTTCACGCCGCGGCAGCCCTCATGGGCCGACAGAGCCTGGCCGATCTTTTCCGCGCCACCGTCGGTGGTGGCCGTGCCGATCACGCGGTAGCCGCGCGCTGCCAGCTCCTGGGCAATGGCAGCACCAATGCCACGCGAGGCACCCGTCACCAGGGCAACCTGGGGCTTGTTCTGGTTGTCAGTCATGCGAGGGATTCTTTCACGTCGGCCAGCGTGGCCGGATCATAGAGGGCAGCGGCCGTCAGGTCCGCGTCAATCCGCTTGGTCAGGCCCATGAGCACCTTGCCGGGACCGCACTCGACGAGATGCACGATGCCGCGCGCCTTCATGGCCTGAACGCATTCAACCCAGCGCACCGGGCCAAAGGCCTGGCGATACAGCGCATCGCGGATGGCGTCGGCGTCCTGCTCGACCGCCACGTCGATGTTGTTGAGCACGGGAATCTGCGGCGCAGCCAGCGCCGTGGCAGCCAGCGCCGCCTTGAGCTTTTCGGCCGCAGGCTTCATCAGGCTGGAATGGAACGGCGCCGACACGGGCAACGGCAGGGCACGCTTGGCGCCTGCGGCCTTGAGGGCTTCGCAGGCCTTTTCGACAGCAGCCTTGCTGCCGGCGATCACGGTCTGCGAAGGATCGTTGAAATTGACGGCTTCGACGACTTCAGCGCCACCCAGGGCAGCCGTGACCTCGGCGCAGCCTGCGCGCACCTTGTCGGCGTCCAGACCCAGGATGGCCGCCATGGCGCCCGTGCCCACGGGCACGGCCTCCTGCATGGCTGCAGCACGCAGGCGCACCAGCGGGGCAGCCTGGGCCAGCGTCAGCACGCCCGAGGCGACCAGGGCGGAATACTCGCCCAGCGAATGGCCTGCCACGACATCGGGCAGCGCGCCGCCTTCGGCCTGCCACACGCGCCAAGCGGCCACACCGGCCACCAGCATCACGGGCTGGGTGTTGGTGGTGAGCGCCAGGGCTTCCTTCGGTCCTTGCTGGATCAGCTGGCCGATGTTTTCACCCAGCGCCTCGGAGGCTTCGGCCAGCGTCTGCGCCACGACAGGATGGTCACCCCATCCGTCGAGCATGCCCACCGATTGCGAGCCCTGGCCAGGAAAGACGAATGCAAACTTCTTCATATTTTCAAAAATAAAAGCCGCGCCATGGGAGCCTGCCGACAGGCAGGCATCCCGCATCACATCTTGAGAAGCACCGCACCCCAGGTGAAGCCACCGCCCACGCCTTCCAGCAGCACGGTCTGCCCAGGCTTGACCTGGCCATTGCGCACGCCGTGGTCCAGCGCCAGCGGGATCGAGGCGGCCGAGGTATTGCCATGCTGGTCCACGGTCACCACCACCTTGTCCATGGACAGCTTGAGCTTGCGCGCCGTGCTTTGCATGATGCGGATGTTGGCCTGGTGAGGGATCAGCCAGTCGATATCGGCATCGGTGAGCCCGGCCTTGTCCAGCGTCGCGCGGGCGGCCTTTTCCAGCACGCCGACCGCCAGCTTGAACACGGCCTGTCCATCCATCTTCAGCAGCGGATCGCCGAGTACCTGGCCGCCGGATACATTGCCCGGCACGCAGAGGATGCCGACATGCTTGCCATCGGCATGCAGGTCGGACGCCAGGATCCCAGGCTGCTCGGACGCCTCCAGCACCACCGCGCCGGCGCCATCGCCGAACAGCACGCAGGTCGTGCGGTCGTTGAAATCAAGAATGCGGCTGAAGACTTCGGAACCCACCACCAGCGCGCGGCTTGCGGCGCCGGACTGGATCATGGCATCGGCCACCGTGAGAGCGTAGACAAAGCCGCTGCACACAGCCTGCACGTCAAAGGCCGCGCAGCCGTTGGCGCCAAGCTTGTTCTGCAGGATGCAGGCAGTGGACGGGAAGACCATGTCGGGCGTCGAGGTGGCGACGATGATCAGGTCGATGTCCTGTGGCTGGCAGCCAGCGGCCTCCAGCGCCTTCTTCGACGCCTCCAGGGCCAGATCGCTGCTGGCCACGTCGGGCGCGGCAAAGTGACGGGCATGGATGCCGGTGCGCTCGACGATCCACTCGTCCGAGGTCTCGATGCCACGCTGGGCCAGTTCGGCTGCCAGATCGTGATTGGTGAGTCGGCGGGGTGGCAGGTAGCTGCCCGTGCCGGTGATGCGTGCGTAGCGTCTCATCTGTATTAGGGCGCCGACGGTCCCGATTCCGACTGCGCAGCCAGCAAAAGAGGCAGGGCTGCGGAGATGCGGGTACGGACACGGTCGAGCAGGTTGTTGCGGGCCGCATCATACGCGCGGTTCAGCGCGTGCTCGAAAGCCAAGGCATCGGCTGACCCATGGCTTTTGAACACCAGCCCACGAAGGCCCAGCAGCGCCGCACCGTTGTGACGCCGATGGTCCACGCGATTCATCAGCGCAGTTAACACCGGATAGGCAACGATTGCAGCCATTTTGGTGAAGATGTTGCGCTTGAACTCCTGCTTGAGGGCATTGGAGATCATGGACGCCACCCCCTCGGAAGACTTGAGGGCCACGTTGCCCACAAAGCCGTCACAGACCACGACCTGGGTCGTGCCCTTGAAGATATCGTTGCCTTCGACGTTTCCGTAGAAGTTCAGGTGACCGGCCTTGCCTGCCGCGCGCAACAGTTCGCCCGCACGCTTGATGACTTCACTGCCCTTGATCTGCTCTTCGCCGATATTGAGCAGACCCACCGAAGGCGCCTCTTCGTTGTTCAGCGCAGACACCAGAGCCGAGCCCATGACGGCGAACTGCAGCAGATGCTCAGCCGAGCAATCCACGTTGGCACCCAGGTCCAGCACCGTGGTGGCACCACCCTTGGCGTTGGGCAACTGGGGAGCGATGGCGGGGCGATCGATGCCATCCAGCGTCTTGAGCAGGTAGCGCGAGATGGCCATCAGCGCACCCGTATTCCCAGCCGACACGGCAGCAGCAGCCTGGCCATCCTTGACCTGCTGGATGGCGACGCGCATCGAGGAATCCTTCTTCCTGCGCAGCGCCACCTCGATCGGGTCATCCATGCCGACGACTTCCGAGGCCGGCACCACGCTGGCGCGCTCATGCGCAAAGCCAGCCAGCGCATCGGGCTGGCCGACCAGCAGCAGCCGGGCGTCGGAATGGGAATCGAGGAACTGGCGGCACGCCGCGAGCGTGACGCGGGGGCCGTGATCACCCCCCATGCAGTCAACGGCCAAAGTGATCATGAGCGACTGGCAAGCCTGTTGCAAGGCCTGGAAAGATAGGAACGGCCATCAGAAAAAACAAAAGCCCGCGCTACGAAAACTGTAGCCGCGGGCTCTGCGGGAACGGTCGAAGGTCAGGCTTCGGACTTGTTCTTCAGCACTTGACGGCCGCGGTACACGCCGTTGGGGCTGATGTGGTGACGCAGGTGGGTTTCACCGGTGGTGGGTTCCACGGCGATGCCAGGCACATTCAGTGCATTGTGCGAACGGTGCATACCGCGCTTGGAGGGGGACTTCTTGTTCTGCTGAACAGCCATGATGGCTCCTGTGTATCTGAAAAGGGTTGGTAAAAAACGCGATCAGCCCATTAAAGACACGAGGGGGTTTCGCGCGAAGCCCTTGATTATAGCGCAATCGCTTTTCCCGGCCTCGACCTTTTTTCCGGGCATCTCGATCAGTCTGCGGATTTGCCCACATCCAGGCCGCGAAGGACGGCGAACGGGTTGGGCTTGTCCTCGATAGCCTGCTCGAAGTCCGCATCGCTGGACTGCAAGCTCACAGACTCGGGGCAGACATCGTGACGCGGCACCACGGGCAGCTCCATGAGCAACTCGTCCTCTATGAGTTCGAGCAGATTGAACTCGCGGCTGAGCACCAGCAGGTCCTCATCGCTTTCGTCGTCCTCGGACTCGGCTGTGGCTTCATCCGCAACAAAGCGAAAAGACCGATCAACCTGCAGGGTGATGGGCGCCAGGGCCAGGCAGCGCTGGCACACCATGGGCACGACGGCATCGGCCTGCAGATGCAGCCACACCTGACCGGGGCCGCCGGTCTGCTCGACCAGCTCGCCGTCCGCCTGCCAGTGCACCTGGCCGTGCGTGTCACCGGCATCCGGCTGCGCATCCTGGGCCAGACGCGGAAAGACTGACAGTGTTGTCTGGTCCTGAAGATGGCCCTGCGATTGCGCGAAAGCGCGAACATCGAGGCGGGCCGCAGAAAATTCCTTGCTCATGCGGGCAGTGTAAGAGAATCCGGGCATGCAAGCTCCCCACCCCGCCTTAGCCCAGGCTCCCGGCCTGGCGCGTCCCCTGATCCTTGGCTCCACCTCACGCTACCGCCGCGAACTCCTGGAGCGGCTGCGGCTGCCATTCCAGACCGCCTCCCCGGAAGTCGATGAAACACCTCTGACCGGAGAGACACCGCACGCCCTTTCCCTGCGCCTGGCCCTGGCCAAGGCCCAGGCCGTGGCTGCGCTGCACCCCGGCGCCGTTGTCATCGGCTCCGACCAGGTGCCCGAGCTCGATGGCCTGCCGCTGTCCAAGCCCGGCAACCATGAACGCGCCACCGAACAGTTGCGCCAGATGAGCGGGCGCCAGATGAATTTCCACACTGCCGTGAGCGTGGTCTGCCAGGAAACCGGCTTTTCCGAGACCGACGTGGTGACGGTTCAGGTGCGCTTTCGCGATCTCAACGATGCGGAAATCGAGCGCTACCTGCGCGCCGAGCAGCCTTATGACTGCGCAGGCAGCGCCAAGAGCGAGGGCCTGGGCATTGCCCTGCTCGACGCCATCGTCAGCGACGACCCCACAGCACTGATCGGCCTTCCGCTGATCCGCACATGCCAGTTGCTGCGCGCCGCAGGAGCCGTGCTGCCATGAGCGACGCCATCACCAAGCCCCTGACAGGAACGCTCTACCTGGTACCCGCGCCGCTGGACTTCGGCTGCGATGAGCAAACGCCGCTGACGCAGGTCTTGCCCGATGGGACACTGCGCACCGCTGCGCGGCTGACCCACTGGATCTGCGAAAACGCCAAGAGCACACGCGCCTATCTGAAGCGCATCGACGCGCTGCATGCACTGGCCCAGCCCTTGCAGACACAGCAGATCACCGAGCTGCCGCGCGAGGCCCACAAGAAGGGGGACCATGGCGACAAGGGTGCCGCCGTCTTTGACGCCAAGCCACTGCTCGCCCCCTTGCTGGCCGGACACGACATGGGACTGGTCAGCGAGGCCGGAATGCCCGCCGTGGCCGACCCCGGCAGCTCCATCGTGCGCGCCGCGCACGATTTGGGCATACGCGTCGTGCCGCTGATCGGACCCGTATCGCTGCTGCTGGCGCTGGCCGCCAGCGGGCTCAACGGACAGAACTATGCCTTTGTGGGCTACCTGCCCCAGGATGCCGGCGGACGGGTACAGCGCATCAAGGAGCTTGAAGCCCTGGCATTGCGCCAAGGCCAGACCCAGCAGTTCATCGAGACGCCCTACCGCAACGCCGCGCTTTGGCAAGCCCTGCTGCAGACGCTGCAACCCCATACCCGTTTGGCGTTGGCCTGCGGACTGACGCTGGAGAGCGCCCGCATCGAAAGCCGGCTGGTGCGCGAATGGCGCCAGCACAAGGAAGCGCCGGACAACCGCACGCCGGTGGTGTTCTCCATCGGCCGCTGAAGCCGCCCATCAGCGAAAAAGCCCGCCTTCGACAGGAAGGCGGGCTTTTTCGTCTTGGCAGACCCGAGCGGGAAACCCCGCAAGAATCAGCGCAGAGCCGGGAGGCTGGAACGCAATGCCTGCACCGCACCGCCGCCAAAAGCCGCGCCGAAACGCTTGGCCAGGCGCTCGGCCACGTTGTCGCGGCGCGTGTAATCCACCACCTCTTCCGCCTTGACCACTTCACGGGCCACATAGTCAAGACTGCCCAGCTTGTCGGCCAGGCCCATCTCCACCGCCTGCTGACCGGTCCAGAACAGGCCGCTGAAAGTCTCGGGCGTCTCATGCAGGCGGTCACCACGGCCAGCCTTGACCACGTTGATGAACTGCGAGTGGATCTGGCCCAGCATCTTGTGGGCATGTTCGCGCTGCCCTTCGGACATGGGGCTGAACGGGTCCAGGAAACCCTTGTTCTCGCCAGCCGTCAGCAGGCGGCGTTCCACGCCGAGCTTTTCCATGGCGCCGGTGAAGCCAAAGCCATCCATGAGCACGCCGATGCTGCCCACGATGCTGGCCTTGTCCACAAAGATCTCATCGGCGGCGGCGGCAATGTAGTAGGCGGCCGAAGCGCAGGTTTCCTCCACCACGGCATACAGGGGCTTGTCGTACTTGCCCTTGAGCCGCACGATTTCGTCATTGATGATGCCGGCCTGCACAGGGCTGCCGCCCGGCGAGTTGATCAGCAGTACCACGGCGCGCGAGCCCGAATCCTCGAAGGCACTGCGCATGGCGGCCACCACGAATTCCGCGCTGGCGTCGGCACCTGCGGCGATCTCGCCCTTGACCTCGACCACGGCCGTGTGCGGGGAGGAACTGGTCGTGGTCGCCGTGTCCTTGGCAAACAGCACCCACAGCACCACGAGGATGAGCGCCGTCCACAGCAGGCGGCCAAACAGGCGCCAGCGGCGCGAGGCACGCTGCTCGTTGATGGTGGCGAAGACCAGCTTTTCCAGCACCTCCCGCTCCCAGCCGCTCGATGCCGCCGTGCGCGCATCGGCAGCCGCCGTGGCGGGCGTGGCCCGGGCCCACAGGTCCGCCCCCGGGGATGGGTGCGATGCGGAGCCAGGATTTTCCGGAGGTATGGGGGAAGTCATGTCAGAACTCGACGGGTTTCAGGTTATCGGCAGTATGCCAGTGCACCACCCCCGCGCTTTCGCTCAGGGAGATTTTCACAAGGCCGCCACGGCAGGGCCCGCCAGCGCAGGCGCCGCTGTCGGGCGCGTAGGCCGCTCCATGGGTGGCGCACAGCAGCCAGCGTCCGGTGTCATCGAAAAAGCGGTCCGGCTGGTAGTCCATCTCCATGGCCACATGGGTGCAGCGATTCAGATAGGCGTGCACCTGTCCCTCGAAGCGGATGGCGAATGCGCGGCAGGCATGACCCGCGTAGACCACGTCGAAAGGCACGGCATTCGCCCCTTCCTGCAGGGCATCGCTGGCGCACAGAACGATGCGTTCAACGGTCAACGGCACACCTCACGAGCATGAATCCACGCGCTGACGCGGGCATGACGACTCAGCCATGGGCCAACAGCCACTGATGCAAATCCGCAACACTCTGCGCCACATGCAACGGCTTCAGCACGCCAAAGCCGTCGGTGGGATGCGCGCCATAGCCCACGCCCACGCTGGCACAGCCTGCATTGCGGGCCAGTTCCAGGTCGTGCGTGGTGTCGCCGATCATCAGCACCCGCGAAGGGTCCGCACCAAATTCGGCCATCAGCTCCTGCAGCATCAGCGGATTCGGCTTGCCGGCGGTCTCGTCCGCCGTGCGCGAGCTGTCGAACATGCCGCGCAGCTGCGGGTCCTGCAGCGCATCGTTCAGACCACGGCGGCTCTTGCCCGTGGCCACGGCCAGCAGGTGCCCTCGCTCGCGCAGCGCCGCCAGCATTGGCAGCACGCCGGCGAACAGGCTGATGTCGTCCTGGTGCTTGATGAAATGGTGGCGATAGCGGTTGCCCAGCTCGGGGTATTTTTCGGGCGGTACATCGGGCGCTGCACGCGCCAATGCGGGCATCAGCGCCATGCCGATCACATAGGACGCCGCCTCATCGCTGGGAGGCGTGCCCCCCACATCGGCCACGGCCGCCTGAATGCACTTGACGATCACCGCGGTGGAATCCGACAGCGTCCCATCCCAGTCGAAGGCAATGAGATCGAAGCGGCGCGCACGGTGCATCTCGGAAGAACCAGGATTTGTCATATCTACAAGGAGTCGGAGCCAGCGTCAGCCGGCGAAACGGGCCAGTTCTTCGGGAAGCTCGGCGCGCAGCTCCACCCGCTCGCCACTGGCCGGGTGGGTGAACTGTAGCCGCCATGCGTGCAGGAACATGCGTTTGAGTCCCTGTTTCTGCAGGCGTCGGTTCAGGTCGAAGTCGCCATATTTGTCATCGCCCGCAATCGGGTGCCCCTGGCTGGACAGGTGCACGCGGATCTGGTGCGTGCGCCCGGTCTTGATGGTCACCTCCAGCAGGCTCATGGCCGGCAGTCCCAGCAGGGGCTGGGGCGCCAGCGTGCTGCGAACGCGCACCAGCGTGACGGAGCGCATGCCGTCAGGATCATCGGCCGTGGTCACCCGCACGCGGCGTTCGCCGTCGGCCTGCAGGTATTTGTGCAGCGGCAGATCAATCACCTTGTGGTTGGCCGGCCAGGTGCCCTGGACCAGGGCCAGATAGGTCTTGCCGGTCTCGCGCTCGCGGAACTGGTCCTGCAGATGCGTCAGCGCCGAGCGCTTCTTGGCCACCAGCAAGATGCCGGATGTCTCTCGGTCTAGCCGATGCACCAGCTCCAGAAAACGGCTTTGCGGCCGCGCCTGGCGCAGTTGCTCGATGACACCAAAACTCACACCCGAGCCGCCATGCACGGCCACACCGGCGGGCTTGTCGATGGCGATCAGGTGCTCGTCTTCCAGCAGACTGGGGAAATCCCTGGCTGGCGCTGGCCGCTCGGCCTTTTCGGCGACTTTTTCGGAAATGCGCACGGGCGGTATGCGGACGATATCGCCGGTAGAAACGCGGGTTTCCGCACTGACGCGCCCTTTGTTGATGCGCACTTCTCCACTGCGGATGATGCGATAGACATGGGTCTTGGGAACGCCCTTGAGATGGCGTATGAGAAAGTTGTCCAACCGCTGTCCGGCCGAATCGTCATCGACTTCGATCAGCCGCACTGCGGCAGTGGCTGCGTTCAGGGAACGGTCGTCTGCCGGTTTGCCCTCTATAATGTGTTTCACCTGTGCCGAACTATTTATAAGTGGTTGATTCTCATGGAGTTTAGTCCAAACAACCATTTCCCCGCACAGGCAGGTCGATGCCATCCGGTGTCATGCACGCGAAACAGCAGGAAAAGATGGCCTGCGAAGTTCGTCGTTGCATCGGTTGTGGCTGACGAATTGAAACACTGATACGGAATCTCAAGCTGGCAGAAGGGGTCGGACCCGGCGTCCACCGCTGCCAGCGGATCAAAAGCGAGCATGTGGATCTTTTGGGCATGGATGGTCACGCTGTGGAGCAGGAAAACGCCTGCGCCCAGGATCATTGCCGCCCCCAAGCCTCCCGCCTGCCCCGCACGTGCAGCAGCTTCGCTTGAAGCTGGACGGCGTGCCTCTCTCATCGCTCTCGTCCCCCTGCCCTTGCCCCCATTGCTGACTTGAGCCAGGTCTCAAGCATCAAGGCATCCGGCGATTCCTTTCGTTTCGACGCGTCAGTCCGGCATCTCGGCTCCCTCGCGAGCCTGTCTTTGATTACAAGTCAAAGGCGTGACGGTCTGGCAGCAGAGGCTGCACTCCGGCGCGCCCCAGAGAAAACGAATAAAGGAAACGCATCATGAAACGGATGCTCATCAACGCCACGCAGTCGGAAGAACGTCGCCTTGCCATCGTCGATGGCCAGAAGCTGCTCGACTACGAAATCGAAATCGAAGGGCGCGAGCAGCGCAAGGGCAACATCTACAAGGCCGTGGTCACGCGCGTGGAGCCCAGCCTCGAGGCCTGCTTCGTCGACTACGGCGAGGACCGTCACGGCTTCCTGCCCTTCAAGGAAATCTCCAAGCAGTATTTCGCCGAAGGCGTCTCCCCCAGCCAGGCCCGCATCAACGAAGTCATCCGCGAAGGCCAGGAACTGATCGTCCAGGTCGAGAAGGAAGAGCGCGGCAACAAGGGCGCGGCCCTGACCACCTTCATCTCGCTGGCCGGCCGCTACGTGGTGCTGATGCCCAACAACCCGCGCGGTGGTGGCGTCTCGCGCCGCATCGAGGGCGAGGACCGTGCCGAACTCAAGGAGGCGATGGACCAGCTTGAGTACCCCAAGGGCATGTCCATCATTGCGCGCACCGCCGGCATCGGCCGCACCGCGCCCGAGCTGCAGTGGGACCTGAACTACCTGCTCAAGCTGTGGAACGCCATCGATGGCGCCGCCAAGTCGGCCAAGGGCGCCTTCCTGATCTACCAGGAATCGAGCCTGGTGATCCGCGCCATCCGCGACTACTTCAACGGCGACATCGGCGACATCCTCATCGACACCGACGACATCTACGAGCAGGCGCAGCAATTCATGCAGCACGTCATGCCCGAGCATGCCGCCCGCGTCAAACGCTACCGTGACGACGCCCCGCTGTTCAGCCGCTTCCAGATCGAGCACCAGATCGAATCGGCCTACGCACGCACCGTGACCCTGCCCTCAGGCGGCGCCATCGTCATCGACCACACCGAAGCGCTGGTCTCCATCGACGTGAACTCGGCCCGCGCCATCAAGGGCGGCGACATCGAGGAAACCGCCACCCGCACCAACCTGGAAGCCGCCGACGAAGTCGCGCGCCAGATGCGCCTGCGTGACCTGGGCGGCCTGATCGTCATCGACTTCATCGACATGGAGGAGAGCAAGAACCGCCGCGAGGTCGAGAACCGCCTGCGCGACGCGCTGCGCCAGGACCGTGCCCGCGTGCAGTTCGGCACCATCAGCAAGTTCGGCCTCATGGAAATGAGCCGCCAGCGCCTCAAGCCCGCCCTGTCCGAAGGCGCGCACATCAACTGCCCGCGCTGCGGTGGCTCCGGCCACGTGCGTGACACGGAAAGCTCGGCGCTGCAGATCCTGCGCATCATCCAGGAAGAGTCCATGAAGGACAACACGGCCGCCGTGCACTGCCAGGTGCCCGTGGAAGTGGCCAGCTTCCTGCTCAACGAAAAGCGCGGCGAGATCACCAAGATCGAACTCAAGCAGCGCGTCAACGTGATCATGGTTCCCAACAAGTCCATGGACACGCCGCACTACAAGCTCGAGCGCCTCAAGCACGACGACGTGCGCCTGGAAAGCATGGAAGCCAGCTACAAGCTGGCCGAGGAGCTGGACGCGGAAACCACGGTGACGCGCCGCTCGCAGGAGCCCACCAACAAGCAGACGCCCATGATCAAGGGCGTGCTGCCCGACATGCCGGCCCCCATCGCCGAGCCCCGTCCCGAAGGCAGCCGCAACCGCCCGGCCAACGGCCAGCAGCGCGATGCCAAGCCTGCGGCAACCGCTGCAGCGCCCGCACCGGCCGTCGCCCCCGTCGTGGTACGCGAGCAAGGCTTCTTTGCCTGGCTCAAGAGCCTGTTCGGCTTTAGCGCGGCACCTGCGCCAGTCGCAGCGCCCGCTCCGGCCGCCGAAGCCCCCGCTCGCGAAGCACGCCGTGACGGCCGCAACGACAACCGTGGCCGCCGCAACGAACGCAATGGTGAGCGTGGCGAGCGCTCGGAGCGCAATGGCGAGCGCGCTGGCGCCCCCAATGCCGAACGCCAGGCCGGCAACGGTGACCGCAACCGCCGCAATGCCGAGCGTGGCGAGCGCACTGAACGCGGTGAACGCCCGGAGCGTGGAGAGCGCCCGGATCGTGGCGAGCGCGGTGAGCGCGCCGACCGCGGCGAACGCCGTGGCCGTGGTGAACGCAGCCGTGACGGTGAAAGCCGCCAGCCGCTGGAAGCCGTGAACGGCGTGGCCGCTGTCGCTGCAGATGGCAGCGCCATCGAGCAGCGTCCCGAGCGCGCCCCGCGTGGCGAGCGCCAGGAGCGCGGTGAAGGCCGCCGCGAACGTGGCGAGCGCGGTGAACGTGGTGAACGCGCCGAACGCAGCGAGCGCCAGCCCCGCCAGTTCGAAGTCGTTCCCGAGACCGAAGAGAACCTGGACAACCAGGCCCAGCAACAGGACCCGTCCCTGGACAACGCTGCCCCCGCCTCCGGCGAAGAGCAGCCGCGCCAGCGCCGTTCGCGCGACCGCTATGGCCGTGACCGCCGCGAGCGTGGCGATCGCGGTGACCGTGCAGAGCGCGCACCGCGCGAAGCGGAGGGCGAAGCCGTCCAATCCTTCGAAGCCGCCGCTCCCGAGCAGGACCAGCCGGCCCGCCGCAGCTACTTCAACGCAGCCAGCCCTGCCGCCGAAGCCCAGGCTTCTGAAGCCATGGCCGAAGCGCAAGTGCCTGCGCAGCCCCCAGCAGCCGCAGCAGCCCAAGCGGTGCAGCAACCCGTGCCCGAGCAGCAGATTGCCGCTCCCGCGCCCGTGGCTGCGGTGACCCCCGCGCCGGTCGCACCCGCCCCCGTGGTGGCACCCGTGGCGGCACCTGCACCCGTGGCCGCTCCTGCCGCAGTGGCAGTCGCTCCCGCAGCAGCCAAGGCCGTTGAAGCAACCGCCGAACGCGGCCTGCCCAAGGTCCAGGCCTACCAGTTGCCCATGTCCGAGCTGCAGGCGCTGGCCGCCGCTTCGGGCCTGCAATGGGTGGGCTCCGATGCCGACAAGGTGGCGGCAGCCCAGGCAGCCATCGCCGCCGAACCGCAGCCCGAGCGCGTCGTGCGCGAGCGCCCGCCCGTGGTCGCTCTGGATGACGGCCCGCTGATCCTCGTGGAAACACGCAAGGACCTCAGCGAGCTGCAGCTGCCGTTCGAGCAGCAGCCGCAGCCACAGGGCGCGGCCCAGGTCTGACCACAGACAGTGACAACACAGGGGCCCTCGCGGCCCCTGTTTGTTTCCGCCTCCGCCCTCACCTCATCCGTCTCCCCACGCCTTCCGTCCACCTCTTTCCAGGAGCTTCCGTCCCGCCATGCTGTTGCTGCTCTCCCCCGCCAAATCGCTGGACTACGACACGCCACTGCCCCCGAAACTGCCGCACACGCTGCCCGTCTTCTCCGAACAGCCGCTGGAGCTGATCGAAGTGCTGCGCCGCCAGTCGCCCCAGCAACTGTCGGAACTGATGGGCATCAGCGACAAGCTGGCCGCGCTCAACGTGGCGCGCTACGAGGCCTTCAGCCCGCGCTTCACGGCCACCAACGCCCGGCAGGCGCTGCTGGCCTTCAACGGCGATGTCTACGAGGGCCTGCAGGCACGCAGCCTGGATGCCGAGGACCTGGACTGGGCCCAGCAGCACCTGGCCATCCTCAGCGGCCTGTACGGCGTGCTGCGCCCGCTGGACCGCATGCAGCCCTACCGCCTGGAAATGGGCACGCGGCTGGAAACCGCGCATGGCAGCAACCTCTACCAGTTCTGGGGCAGTCGCATTGCCGAGCACCTGAACCAGCGCGCGGCCAAGCAGCCGGCGGGCGAGCGCGTCATCGTCAACCTGGCTTCGCAGGAATACTTCAAATCGGTAGACTTGAAGCACCTCAAGCCCCCGGTGGTGGAATGCGCATTCGAGGATTACAAGAACGGCGCCTACAAGATCATCAGCTTCCATGCCAAACGTGCGCGCGGGCTGATGGCACGATTTGCCATACAACGACGCGCTCGCAGCGCGGCTGAACTCGAAGCCTTCGATCTGGAGGGCTACGCGCTGGCGCCAGCTTCTTCGACGCCTGCGCGCCTGGTGTTCCGTCGCAAGACCGCTGACTGAGCCTCGCCGGCCACCGGCCGGCCCCGGCCTCGATGCCTTTGGAGTCCATTCACTGCGGCAAGGGCCGCACTGCACGCCATGAGCCTCAAATCCTCACCAGATTCCCAGACCGCCGCACAGGACCTGCCCGTCGGTCTCACGCCTGAACTCATGCAATGGGTGCGCGACCAGCGCGCATCCGGCATAGGGCCTGCGGCCCTGCTGCGCTCCATGCGCGACGTGGGCTGGAGCGAAGAACTGGCAAGGCGGGCGCTGGACCTGCCCGAACAGGGCGAGGTGTCGCCACCGGCCGTCGTCGTCTCGGCCTCGAGCCTGCCCGAACCGGACCTTGCCCAGGACCCCAGCAGCATCGATGTCGGCGACCGCCAGGTCCAGGTGCTGGTCAGCATGCGCAACCCGCGCATCGTGGTCTTCGGCAACCTGCTCTCGCACGAGGAGTGCGACGCCATCATCGCCGCCGCGCGTCCGCGCATGGCGCGCTCGCTCACGGTGGCCACGCAAAGCGGCGGCGAAGAGATCAATGACGACCGAACCAGCAACGGCATGTTCTTCCAGCGCGGGGAAACCGGCATCGTCAGCCAGCTGGAAGAACGCATCGCCCGCCTGCTGCGCTGGCCGCTGGACCATGGCGAAGGCCTGCAGGTGCTGCACTACGGCCCTGGCGCCGAATACAAGCCCCACCACGACTACTTCGCGCCTGGCGAACCCGGCACGCCCACCATCCTCAAGCGCGGCGGCCAGCGCGTGGGCACCCTGGTCATCTACCTGAACGAGCCCGAGCGAGGCGGCGCAACCATCTTCCCAGAAGTGCCGCTGCAAGTGGTGCCGCGCCGGGGCAACGCCGTCTTCTTCAGCTATGAGCGCCCCGACCCCTCCACGCGTACCCTGCACGGCGGCGCGCCCGTGCTGGCCGGCGAAAAATGGATCGCCACCAAATGGCTGCGCGAACGCGAATTCCACTGAAGAGCCAGCGAACCCGGACGCACCCACCCTTATTGACCTTATATGGCCGCCCATGCCTGCGGGCATGGAAATTCAGTTAGCTTCAAAGCCTGGGTCCACGCGCTCCGCGCGGACCGTCCAGGCTTGACCAGCGCCGGCACGGCCGGCCCTTTTTCCATGAACACTCCCGAACAATCCCAGCTGGGCAAAAGCTCCGCCTACATCGACCAGTACGCCCCCTCGCTGCTGTTCCCCCTGCCCCGCGCGCCCAAGCGCGAGGAAATCGGCATTCAGGGCAGCCAGATGCCCTTCTTCGGCGCCGACCTGTGGACGGCCTTCGAGCTGTCCTGGCTCAACCTGCGCGGCAAGCCGCAGGTGGCGCTCGTGCATTTCACGATCCCCTGCGAGACCCCCAATCTCATCGAGAGCAAGTCGTTCAAGCTCTACCTCAACAGCTTCAACAACACCCGCCTGCCCGATGCCACCGAAGTGCAGGCGCGACTGCGCACCGACCTGGCCGAAGCGCTGTGGCGCGGCAGCGAGCAAAAGGGAAGCATCGGCGTGAAGATCATCGGCCTGGACCGCTTCGACCAGGAAATGGTGCAGGAGCTCGACGGCCTGCTGCTGGACCGCCTTGATGTGGAGTGCACGCAATACCAGCCCGCCCCCGAGCTGCTGCGCGCCAACCATGAAGAAGGCCCCGTCACCGAAACCCTGGTCAGCCACCTGCTCAAGAGCAACTGCCTGGTCACGGGCCAGCCCGACTGGGGCAGCGTGCAGATCCGCTACAGCGGCGCGCAGATCGACCAGGAAGGCCTGCTGCAATACCTGGTGAGCTTCCGCAACCACAACGAATTCCATGAGCAATGCGTGGAACGCATCTTCATGGACATCTGGACCCGCTGCCGCCCCCTCAAGCTCTCGGTCTACGCACGCTACACGCGCCGTGGCGGCCTGGACATCAACCCATTCCGCACCAGCCATCCTGGTGCCTTGCCGGCCAACGTGCGCTCTGCACGGCAGTAAAAGAGGCGGCCGGCCCCTACCCCTCACCGCAACGTAAACACCTCCAGCGACCGCTCCAGCGACTGGGCGCTGGCGCGCAGCGAGCCCGCCGCGCCGGCCGATTGTTCGACCAGGGCGGCGTTTTGCTGGGTGACGGAGTCGAGCTGGGCCACGGCGTCGTTGACCTGGGCGATGCCTACGGATTGTTCGCGCGTGGCGATGCTGATCTGGTGGACCAGGTCGCTGACGCGGCCCACGGCGTCGACCATGCCGTCGATGGTGCGGCCTGCGGCGTCCATGCGGGCGTTGCCATCGTTGATGCCGTCCACGGTGCGGTTGATGAGGCCGCTGATTTCCTTGGCGGCGGAGGCGCTGCGCTGGGCCAGGGCGCGCACTTCGCCCGCCACAACGGCAAAGCCGCGGCCCTGCTCGCCTGCGCGTGCTGCTTCGACGGCGGCATTCAGGGCCAGCAGGTTGGTCTGGAAGGCAATGCTTTCGATCACGCCGATGATCTCGCCCATGCGGCGCGAGGAGCCGCGGATGTGCTCCATGGCAGAGCCCACTTCCTGGATGGCGGCGCCGCTCTTGCCCGCGACCTGGCGGCTCTGGTCGCTTTCATGGGCCATGAGCTGAGCCGTGTCGGCGGTCTGCGCCACGGTGCCCGATATCTCTTCCATCGAGGCCGCCGTCTGCTGCAGGCTGGTGGCCTGGGATTCTGTGCGCTGCGCGAGGTCGAAGCTGCCCTGGGCGATCTCGTGGGCGGTGGTGGCAAAGCCGCGCATTTCGGTGCGCACGTCGCCGACCACGGCGCGCAGGTTGATCTGGATCTGCTGCAGCCGCTGCATCAGGGCGCCCATGGGGCCGCTGTAGTCGTGCTGCATGTCCGTGCCCAGCTGGCAGCTGGCAATGTCGGCGGCAAAGCCGCTGGCCTGCTCCAGGCCCGCCACGCAGCGCTGCTGGAAGCGCCAGAGCACAAAGCTGCTACCCGCCAGCAAGGCGGCCAGGCGCGTGCCCCAGGCTGCGGCGCCCTGCCAGCCCAGCAGGTCGGGCAGCATGGCGGCCAGGCCCACGCCGCCCAGCATCAGCGCCATGCGGGCTGTCAGGCCCAGGTCGCTGCGGCGGTCCCACAGGCCTGCCAGGCCCAGGCGGCGCAGTTCACCGCCGCGCAGTCGCAGGGTTTCCTGGCCGGCATCGGCTTCGGCGCGCATGCGGGCATAGAGGGCTTCGGCGGCCTCGATCTCGTCCGGCCGGGGCTTGGTGCGCACCGACAGGTAGCCGCGCGGCCGGCCGCCTTCCATGATGGGCGTGACGTTGGCGCGCACCCAGTAGTGGTCGCCGTTCTTGCGCCGGTTCTTGACCAGGGCAGTCCACGGGTAGCCGTGGGCGATGGTGCGCCACATGTCCTTGAAGGCGGCGGCCGGCATGTCCGGGTGGCGGATCAGGTTGTGCGGCTGCTCGATCAGTTCCTCGTAGGAATAGCCGCTGACCCGCACGAAGGCCGGGTTGCAATGGGTGATCTCGCCCTTGGTGTTGGTGACGGATACCAGCAGCTCATCGCCCGGAAAGTCGTAGTTGAGCTGGCTGACGGGCAAATTCACGCGCATGGGTACCACTCCTTTGGGATGTCTCTTGTTCTTGTGAAATGGCATGGCAAAACGCTCAGAAGCCACCGGAATCCATCAAACGGAAACACAAATTCACATTTCCAAATCATCTCACAGCACGGCAACCGCAGTCCCATGCTCGGAACTGGTGCATGGTTTTACAGCGTGTGCGCCAGATTTGTGGTGATGATTCAAAACAGTTGAGGTGTAAAGGGATCGCTGTCCGGCGCGGGCTGGGCCGGTCCCCTGAGCAGTTGCTCGCGCGCCAGCGGGTCGTGGGCGGTGGCGTTCCAGTCGGCCGTGCGAACGAGGTTGCCCACACGCACGCCCAGCAGGCGCAGCCGCTTGGCCAGGGGCACGCGCTTGAGGCATTGGCCTGCGGCGCGGCGCAGGGTGGCGGCATCGGCCATGGGCAGCTCCAGCGTGTGGTCGCGCGTGGCGGTCTTGAAGTCGTCGTAGCGCAGCTTGATGCCGACGGTGCGGCCCATGTAGCCCTTGCGCTGCAGGTCCTGGGCCAGGCGTTCGCACAGGTCGGTGAAGATGGCGCTCAGTTCGGCCCGGTCGCGCACGGCGTGCAGGTCGCGCTCGAAGGTGGTTTCGCGGCTCATGGAGACGGGCTCGCTGTGCGTGACCACGGGCCGCTCGTCGCACCCCCAGGACACGCCATGCAGCCAGTTGCCGTAGGCGCGGCCGAACCATTGCACGAGCTGGGGCAGGCTTTGCTTGGCCAGCTCGCCAATGGTCTGTATGCCCAGCGATTGCAGCTTGGCATCGGCCTTGGGGCCTATGCCGTTGATCTTGCGGCAGGCCAGCGGCCAGATCACGGCCTGCAGATCGTCGGGCTGGACGATGGAGATGCCGTTGGGCTTGTTGAATTCGCTGGCCATCTTGGCCAGCAGCTTGTTGGGCGCCACGCCGATGGAGCAGGTCAGGCCCGTGGCGTCGGTGATGGTTTTCTGGATCAGCCGAGCCAGCACGCGCCCGCCTTCGCGCTGGCCGCCAGGCACGTCGGTGAAGTCGATGTAGACCTCGTCCACGCCGCGGTCCTCCATCAGCGGGGCGATGGAGACGATGATCTCCTTGAACATGCGCGAGAAGCGCCGCACCTCGGCAAAGTCCACGGGCAGCAGGATGGCCTGGGGGCACAGGCGCGCGGCCTTCATCATGCCCATGGCCGAGCCCACGCCGAACTGGCGCGCCGGGTAGGTGGCCGTGGTGATCACGCCCCGGCCCACGTAGTCCTTGAGGCGAGAGAACTCGTCCACCGGAATCTCGTGCAGCCGGCCGGCGTAGCGCGCATCCAGCGCCTCGTCGTGCGCGCGGCGTCCGCCGCCGATGACCACGGGCAGTCCCTTGAGCTGCGGATAGCGCAGCAGCTCCACCGAGGCATAGAAGGCGTCCATGTCCAGGTGGGCGATGCGGCGCGGGGGCGCAGCATCGGCAGGGCTTGCGGGTGTCGTGGGTGTCGTGGGTGTCGTTTCAGGCACGCCGCCATTATTGCGGCAACTGTGCATTCATACAGCCTGCAGGGCCTGTTCACACAGGCCCTGGACCGTTCATCCCTGCAGGCAGATCAGCACCAGTCCGAGCACCATCAGAGCCATGCCGATCATTTCCTGGCGGCTCAGGCTTTCGCTGAGCACGCGGCGCGAGACGATGTAGCTGAACACCACCTCGACCATGCCCAGCGTGCGCACGGGTGCCGCGCCCTGCATGGCGTAGGCGGTGAACCAGGCCAGCGAGGCGGCCGCGCCCATGCCACCGGCCAGCAGCGAGACGCGCCAGGCGCGGAAGATGGGGCGCAGGCCCTGCGCGTGGGTGCGCGCGATCCAGGCGCCCAGGCCCAGGGTCTGCATGAGCTGGGCGATCAGCACGCCCCAGGCGCCCGACAGCCAGGGAGATATCTCGTCCAGGCGCGCCAGTTCCACGGCGCCGCCCCGATAGCCCACGGTGGCGATGGCAAAGCAGGCACCGCAGGCCAGGCCGTAGAGCGCCGAGCGGCTGGCCCAGGCCGACAGCGACAGCATCTGGCCGCGCGGCGGCAGCGACAGGATGAGCACGCCGAAGGTGGCCAGCGCCATGGCCGCCAGCGCCACGGCGGTGGGCAACTCATGCAGGAAGATGCCGGCGAACAGGGCCACCTGCAGCACCTCGGTCTTGGACAGGGTGACGGCCACGGCGAAGTTGCGCTCCTTCATGGCCAGCAGCAGCGCCGCCGTGGCCGCGACCTGGAAGAAGGCGCCCAGCGCGATCCAGCCCAGGTAGGCCCATGAGAACCGGGGCAGCGACCAGGCGCCATCGCCTCCCAGGTACAGCGCCAGCAGGTAGATGCCGGCAAACGGCAGGCCGTACAGAAAGCGCACCAGGGTGGCCGGCAGGGTGCCGAGCTCGGCGGTCAGCGAGCGCTGGGCCGTGTTGCGCACGGTCTGGGCGGCTGCGGCGAACAGCACCACGGGCACCCACAGCCAGGTCAGGTCTTGGAGGGAAGAAAGCATGTCGGCAAAAAAGGGAAGGCACCGCCGGCAAGGCGCGGGCGACTGAGTGCCGGCCAGCATAGCCGCCGGTCGGGCACCAGGCGCACGCGCTTGGAGAAGGCTGCCGCGCCCGGCAGCGAAACAGAGGCCGGCCAGGCAGCGCTGCACGCGCGCCCTGCTCTGGCCAGGGCAAGCAGGCTGCGTTGTGCAGCAGCACGGCCGTCGCCAATGGCGAGCGGGCCTGCGCGGCGCGCTACAGGTCGCGCCGGATCAGAGCGCCCTTGAACAGCACCGGCCCCGTGGGCCCGGTCTGGCTGGGCACGCCGCCCTTGGGCTCCAGGCTGATGGCCAGGGCAGGCACGCCCTGGACCTCGGCGGCCGCGGCGGTCAGCTTGACCAGCTTGTCGCGTCCCAGCACGCCCAGCGATTGCGGGCCGCCCTGGGGCGGCAGGGCCCACAGCTGCAGTGATTTGTCGGAGGCCTCATGGAAGTCGCCCACGCGCTGCAGCACCAGGGTGTTCTTGCCGGGGTCGAAGGTCACGAGCATGGAGGCATCGGCCTTGTCGTCGGCCAGCACGGCCACGTACTGGATCTGGGGCGCGGCCTGCAGCGCAGCCTGGGTGGCCTGCAGCTGGTTGTTCAGCACGGCCAGCTGGCGCTCGCCACTTTGGCGCAGGTCCTGGTGCGACCACAGCCCCACGGCCACGGCCGCCACGGTGGCGCAGGCGCCCAGCACGGCGGCGCCGCGCCACCAGGCCAGGGCGCGGCCCACGGCGGATTCCGTGCGCCGGGCCATGCCAGGCGCATCGTCGGCACGCCGCCGGTGCGCCTGGGCGGCGCGGGCCTTTTCGGCCTGCAGCAGGTTGTCGATACGGACCCAGACCGCATCGTCAGGGCGTACGGGCGCCTGCATTTCGGACAGGGCCGACCAGCGGCCCTGCCACAGCAGGGCGGCGGCGCGCACCGGGGCCTGGTCACGGGCCAGTTGCTCGAAGCGGCGGCGTGCCGCGCCCCGCAGCGTGCCCAGGGCGTAAGCGGCGGCCAGCCGGTCCAGCAGTTCGGGGTGTCGGGAAATATTCATGGCAAATCCTTTGGCCGCTCAGAGCATGTCAACTGCTTCACGCATGGCGTGACAGGCAGCGGCGCAGCTGCTCCAGGCCGCGCCGTATCCAGGTCTTGACCGTGCCCAGCGGCAGTTGCAGCTGGCCCGCCAGCTCGCCATGGCTGAGGTCGCGCAGATAGGCCAGGCTGACCACCTCGCGCTGGCGGCCTTCCAGCCGCTCCAGGCACTGGTACAGCGCCACGGCCTGTTCGCTGGCCTCGGCCAGTTGCAGCGGGCCCTGGCTTTCATCGTTTCCACCGCCATGGGCCGCCAGTTGCGCCTCGTCGAACTCTTCGTTCAGGTGCAGGCGTTCGGCGCGGCGCCGGCGCAGAAAGTCCAGGGCCCGGCTGCGCACCACCAGGCCCATCCAGGCCAGCGGCGGGCTCAGCGTGCCCCGGTAGCCCGAGGCGCTGCGCCAGATGTGCAGGTAGCTGTCCTGCAGCACGTCTTCGGCCCAGTCCTTGTGCCGCAGGATGCGCAACGCCAGCCCGTACAGCCGGGACGAAGTGGCCTCGTACAGGCTGCGGAGCGCGGGCTCGTCCTGCGCTGCGATGCGGTCCAGAAGGTCCATCAGCTCTTGGTCGGTTGGTGTGGTGCCCATGCACGCATTGTGGGCGAGCGGGCGGCCCCGTGGCCCGCACTGTTGCGTGGCCGCCCGGGGGCTTGCTCTGTCTTTCGATCGGATTCAAGGGGCATATCGGTGCTCAGCCGGGGGTTTGCAGAAGGTCTGGCGGGGGTCTCCCGGCTTGCACCGGCTCTCCGTGAGTAATACGCAGCGCATTGCGAACCGGATGCGGATAAATTTTTTTTCCATTCAGGTGAATCCAGCCGCTGCCTTGCTGCGTATTCCCTGTGTCGCGCCCCGGAAAGCGGTCCAAGGCGACACCCCTCAACCCATCGACCTGGAGACCTTCATGAGCTACATCCTCCCCCTCGGCCTGGCCACCATGGCCGCACTGACCCTTGGCGCCTGCTCCTCCATGGACATGGGCAAGAGCTATTCCCAGTCCGACCTGCCGGCCGCCGTGCAGGTGCCCGCAGGCCACAAGGTTGCCATGGAGACTGTGGGTATAGGCCAGATCACCTATGAATGCCGCGCCAAGAAGGACCAGGCGATGGAGCAGGAATGGGCCTTTGTCGGCCCCGATGCCCGCCTGACGGACCGCCAGGGCCGCGTCATTGGCCGCTACTTCGGCCCGCCCGCCACCTGGGCGCACCAGGACGGCTCCAAGGTCACGGCCACCCAGGTCGCCGTGGCGCCGTCCAGCGCGGGCAACATCCCCATGCAACTGGTCAAGGCCGAGCCCGCCACCGGCATGGGCGCCATGCAGGGCGTGACCTATATCCAGCGCGTGGCCACGCGCGGCGGCGTGGCCCCTGCCCTGGCCTGCAACAGCTCCACGCTGGGCCAGAAGCAGGTCGTCCAGTACCAGGCCGACTACATCATCTGGAAGGCCGCCTGACGCGGCCCGGCCCTCCTACGGCCTGTCGCCCCTGGCCCCGAAGGCCGAGGGCGGCATGCCGAACTGGCGCCTGAAGGCCAGCGAATAGGCGCTGTGGCTTTCATAGCCGGCCTCCAGCGCCACCTGCACGATGGGCCTTCCGGCCAGCAGCGCCTGCATGGATGACAGCAGCCGTGCGCGCTGACGCCAGCGGCCAAAACTCATTCCCGTGGCCTGCAGAAAATGGCGGTGGAAGGTCTTCTCGCCCATGGCCAGCCGTGCGGCCCAGTCGGCGGCTGTGGCAGTTGCGGCCCCTATGTCGGCTGCGGCGGCTGCGGTGGCAAAGCCATCCGCCCCCTCTCCTTCGGCCAGCGCATGGCAGACAGCGGCCATGCGCGCATCCTGCGGCCAGGGCAGATGAAACGGCACCACGGGCGGCTGGCGCAGCTCCTGCAGCAATAGCTCGACCACCATGGATTCACGCCGCCCCGGCGGTGCCGATGCAGGCCAGCGCGCCACCTCGCTGATGAGCTCGCGCAGCAGGGGAGAGACCTCGATCACGCAGTCCGTACCCGGCAGGTCTGCAGCGGCCAGCGCATCGACGAACAGGCTGCGCACCTGTACCGCGCCGCGCATGCGCAAGCCGTGGGGCACGCCCGAGCGCAGCCAGACGCCGCGCGTGGGCGGCACCACCCAGCGCCCGCTGCCTGCGCGCACCTCCAGCACCCCCTGCACGGCATAGAGCAGCTGGCAGCATTCGTGGGAGTGTTCCTCCACCTCCAGCCCCGCCGGATAGTCGGCGGCCACGCCCGTGACCGGCAGCGGTGCGGCGGCCTGCAGCTCGGGCAGCCCGGCATGGCTGCAGGGAACGGCGGCTGCCGAAGCCGGGGCATGGGTCGTGCGCATATTGTCCAGATCCATATAGAAAATGAGAAATTCTATAAAGACAGACAAGCACCCTGCCCGCAAACTGGCACCCGTTCCCTGTGATTCACCGCCATCGCACCATGCACCGCCTGCCCTCGCCCTCCCTACCATCCCTGGCCCATGGCCGGGGTCCGGGCGCCTGCGCAGGCGCCGCATTTCGCACCGACTCTCCCTGATCCCGGCCTGGCGCAGCTTCCCCACACCGGGAAGCCAGGAGAGCGGGGCCGCCGGCCGATCCGGTGGCTGCAAACCCCAGCGTTTCCTGCGAGGCCCGCATGCTGAAGAATCCCGCGTCCAGATACCTTCCCTTCCCCGCCATCGACCTGCCCGAGCGCCAATGGCCCTCACGCCAGCTGAGCCAGGCGCCCGTGTGGCTGTCCACCGACCTGCGTGATGGCAACCAGGCCCTGTTCGAGCCCATGAACCGCGAGCGCAAGCTGCGCCTGTTCCACGAACTGGTGCGCATAGGCTTCAAGGAGATCGAGGTGGGCTTTCCCTCGGCCTCGCAGACCGACTACGGCATCGTGCGCCACCTGATCGACAACGGACTGATTCCCGGCGACGTGACGCCCATGGTCATCACCCAGCTGCGCGAGGACCTGATCCGCGCCACGGTGGACAGCGTGGCCGGAGCGCGGCGCGCCATCGTGCACTTCTACAACGCCATTGCCCCGGCCTGGCGCGAGATCGTCTTCGGCATGCAGGTGCCCGAGATCATCGCCATGGTGGAGCACCACATCGCCCTGCTGCGCGAACTGACCGATGCCCACCCCGAGACCGAATGGATGCTGCAGTACTCGCCCGAGACCTTCTGCATGGCCGAGCTCGACGTGTCGCTGGCCGTGTGCAACGCAGCCATCCGCGCCTGGGATGCAGGCCCCGCGCGGCCCATGATCATCAACCTGCCGACCACGGTGGAAGTGAGCACGGCCAATGTCTTCGCCGACCAGATCGAGTGGATGCACCGCCGCCTGGAACGGCGCGAGCACATCGTGCTGTCCGTGCACCCGCACAACGACCGGGGCACGGGCGTGGCCTGCGCCGAGCAGGCGCTGCTGGCCGGCGCCCAGCGCGTGGAAGGCTGCCTGTTCGGCAATGGCGAGCGCAGCGGCAACCTCGATGTGGTGACGCTGGCGCTCAACCTCTACACGCAGGGCATCGCGCCGGGACTGGACTTCTCGGACATCGCCGCCGTGGCGCGCATTGCGGAGGAATGCACGGCACTGCCCATCCATCCGCGCCACCCCTATGTGGGCGACCTGGTGTTCACGGCGTTCTCGGGCTCGCACCAGGATGCCATCGCCAAGGGCTTTGCGGCGCAGCGGCCCGATGCGCCCTGGCGCGTTCCCTACCTGCCCATCGACCCGCAGGACCTGGGCCGCACCTACGACAGCATCGTTCGCGTCAACAGCCAGTCGGGCAAGGGCGGCATTGCCTTTTTGCTGCAGCGCGACCATGGCGTGACCATGCCGCGCCGCATGCAGGTGGAGTTCAGCGCCGTGGTGCAAAAACAGGCGGACGCCTGCGAGGCCGAGCTGGCCAGCGACGACCTGTGGAAGCTGTTCGAGGCGACCTACCTCGCACCCCTGCAGCTTCCCTGGCACTACCGCAGCCACCACCTGTTCGACAGCGCCCAGGGCCAGGGCATTGCGCTGGAAGTGGTCCGGCCAGACGGCCTTCGGCTGCAGCTGTATGGCGAAGGCAGCGGCCCCATCGATGCTGTGGCCGCCGCCCTCGGCCAGCACCTGGGCGTGGCGCTGCGCATTGACCACTACGAGGAGCGCAGCCTGGGCCAGGGCGCCGGGGCCATGGCGCTGGCCATCGTCGAGGCCGCCCTGCCCGGCGTGGCGGGCACGCGCTTCGGTGCGGGGCGCCATGCCAACATCGTGACCGCGTCCATCCTGGCCGTGCTGCATGCGGCGGGCCGGCTGGTGGCGGCGCAGCCGGAAAGCCGGCGCGTACCTGCCCAAGCCTGAGGCGCAGCCTGAAAGGAAAAAGGACCGCCTTGGCGGTCCTTTTTTCGTGCGGCTTTTGCCGGTTCAGCGCACGGCGCCCGGATAGGTTCCTGGCAGCAGGATGCTGCGGTCCACGGTATCGATCTGCGTATGGCCGCAGAAGGCCATCGTGGTCTCCAGCTCCTTCTGGATGATCTGCAGTGCACGCGTCACGCCGTCCTGGCCATAGGCGCCCAGGCCGTAGAGGAAGCTGCGGCCAATCATGGTGCCCTGGGCGCCCAGGGCACGCGCCTTGAGCACGTCCTGGCCGCTGCGGATGCCGCCGTCCATCCAGACCTCGATGTCCTTGCCCGCCGCTTCGGCAATGCCGGGCAGCGCCTCGATGGACGAGGGTGCGCCGTCGAGCTGGCGGCCGCCGTGATTGCTGACGATGAGCGCATCGGCGCCGCTGTCGGCCGCCAGTCGCGCGTCCTCGGCGTCCATGACGCCCTTGAGGATGAGCTTGCCGCCCCAGAGCTTCTTGATGCGCTCCACATCGCCCCAGTTCAGGCTGGGGTCGAATTGGCTGGCGGTCCACGACGACAGCGAACTCATGTCGGCCACGCCATCCACATGGCCGACGATGTTGCCGAAGGTGCGGCGCTTGGTGCCCAGCATGCCCAGGCACCAGTGCGGCTTGGTCGCCAGGTTGGCCAGGTTGCGCAGCGTGGGCTTCGGGGGCGTGGACAGGCCGTTCTTGATGTCCTTGTGGCGCTGGCCCAGGATCTGCAGGTCCAGCGTCAGCACCAGGGCCGAGCAGTTGGCGGCACGGGCGCGCTCGATCAGGCGCTCCATGAACCGGCGGTCGCGCATCACATAGAGCTGGAACCAGAACGGATGGCGGGCCGTGTGCTCGGCAATGTCCTCGATGGAGCAGATGCTCATGGTGGACAGCGTGAACGGAATGCCGAAGGCCTGGGCCGCGCGCGCGCCCAGGATCTCGCCATCGGCGTGCTGCATGCCGGTCAGGCCCGTGGGCGCAATGGCCACGGGCATGGCCACCTGCTGGCCGATCATGGTGGTGCGCGTGCTGCGCCCCTCCATGTTCACGGCCACGCGCTGGCGCAGCTTGATCTTCTGGAAGTCGTCCTCGTTGGCGCGGTAGGTGCCCTGGGTGTAGGAGCCCGAGTCGGCATAGTCATAGAACATGCGCGGCACGCGGCGCTGGGCCACGACGCGCAGGTCTTCGATGCAGGTGATTTTGGAAAGGTCGGTGGACACGTTTTCTGGCTTTCTGGAACCCGCATGCCGCGGGACTGCCGAGCATGGTAGTGCGCAGGGCGCGTTCCAGTCACCCGTTCGGGTTTGAAGTGATTTGTGCGCCGATTGAAATTTTCTCTCTCGCAGCCCAACCGAGGGCTAACGCTAGTGTGCCAACCAGCCATGAGAGCGACGATCCGCCCCGCACAACATCCTAAAAACTCTTCAGGAGACGCTCCTATGGTTTGGCAGCAGGTCTACGACCCTCTTTCCAACATGTGGCTGTCCACACTGCTCGCGGCCATCCCGGTCGTGGTCATGCTGGTGGGATTGGGCTTTTTGCACATGAAGGCCCACCTGGCGGCCGGCGCCGGGCTGATTGCGGCGCTGGTGATCGCGGTCTTCGTCTACAACATGCCGGCAGGCATGGCCGGGCGCGCGGCACTGTTCGGCGGCTTCACGGGGCTGCTGCCCATCGGCTGGATCGTTCTGAACATCATCTTCCTGCACCAGCTGACCGAGAAGAACGGCAGCTTCAAGATCCTGCAGGACTCCATTGCCGGCATCACCGAGGACAGGCGCATCCAGCTGCTGCTGATCGCCTTCGCCTTCGGCGCCTTCTTCGAGGGTGCGGCCGGCTTCGGCACGCCCGTGGCCGTGACGGCGGCCATCCTCATCGGCCTGGGCTTTTCGCCGCTGGCCGCCTCGGGCCTGTCGCTGATCGCCAATACCGCGCCCGTGGCCTTCGGCGCGCTGGGCACGCCGGTGATCACGCTGGCCAAGGTGCACGGCTACGACCTGATGGAAGTCACGGCCATGGTCGGCCGCCAGCTGCCGTTCTTCTCGGTGCTGGTGCCGTTCTGGCTGATCTGGGCCTTTGCCGGGCGCAAGGCCATGATGGAGATCTGGCCCATCATTTTGGTGACCGGCGTGTCCTTCGCCATTCCGCAGTACCTGGTGTCCAACTTCATCGGCCCCGAGCTGGTGGACATCATCGCGGCCATCGTCTCCATGGTCTGCACGGTCGGCTTCCTGCGCATGTGGCAGCCCAGGACCATCTGGCGCTCGACCTCGCTCAAGGGCCATGAGAACAGCGGCGGCGAGGCCCAGGCGCCCCGCGCCGTGACCCAGCACCCGCGCGCCGACGTGATCCGCGCCTGGACGCCCTGGGCCATCCTCACGGTCTTCGTCTTCATCTGGGGCCTGCCCTCGGTCAAGGCCGCGCTCAACGGCCTGTTCGCCCCGGCCTTTCCCATGGAAGGCCTGCACAACCTGATCGAGAAGGTGCCGCCCGTCGTGCGCCAGCCCACCAAGGAAGGCGCCATCTACACGCTGAACCTGCTGTCGGCCACGGGCACGGGCATCCTGCTGTCGGCCATCGTGGGCGGCCTGGTCATGAAGTACAACCCCGTGCAGCTGGTCAGCCAGTTCGTGCGCACCATCTGGCTGGTGCGCTATTCGCTCATCACCATCGTGCTGATGCTGGCCCTGGGCACGCTGACGCGCTACTCGGGCACGGACACCACGCTGGGCCTGGCCTTCGCCAATACGGGCGTGTTCTACCCCTTCTTCGGCACCTTGATGGGCTGGCTGGGCGTGGCGCTGACGGGTTCGGACACGGCATCGAACGTGCTGTTCGGTGGCATGCAGAAGGTGGCGGCAGAGCAGCTGGGCCTGTCGCCCAACCTCATGGGCGCGGCCAACAGCTCGGGGGGCGTGATGGGCAAGATGATCGATGCGCAGTCCATCGTCGTCGCCTCCACGGCCACGCGCTGGTTCAACCATGAGGGCGACATCCTGCGCTACGTGTTCTTCCACTCCGTCGCCCTGGCCTGCCTGATGGGCATCTTCGTGACACTGCAGGCCTATGTCTGGCCGTTCCGCCTGATGGTCAATTGAGCCTTGCGCATCTGCGCCAGGCCCCAGCCGCCCGCATGCGCCGGGCGGCTTTTTTACGCCTGGGGTACGCATCGCTGCATCAACAGATGCGCAGCGGCATTTATGGTTGTACCATGCAACCATATTCAAACCCTGCACGGCCCCAAGGAGCACCCATGCCGCAGCACGATCTTTCCCTGGTGGATGGCATCCGCGCCGCCTCGCGCCTGATGGTGCGCGAGCTGGGCTTCATGCAGGCCACGCTGGCGGCCACGGACTATCCGCCCTCGGCCGTGCATGCCATCCTGGAGATCGGCGCGCAGGGGCGCATGGCGGCCTCGCAACTGGCCCTGGTCCTGGGGCTGGAGAAATCCAGCGTCAGTCGCATGGTGCGCAAGCTGGTGGAGGCGGGCGAGCTGAAGGAAGCCGCCGATGGAGAGGATGGCCGCGTCAAGCAGCTGGCCCTGACCGCCAAGGGCCGGCGCACGCTGGCCGCCATCGAGGCCTTCGGGCACCAGCAGGTGACGGCGGCGCTGGACCGCATGCAGGCGCCGCAGCAGCAGGCCGTCGCCCAAGGGCTGGCACTGTACGCCCGGGCGCTGCAGGCGCACCGGCAGGAGGAGCCCCTGCCCCAGCCCGTGCCCACGCAGATACAGGTCCTGCCCGGATACCGGCCCGGCTGCCTGGGCCGCATCGTGGACATGCATGCGCGCTTTTATGCGCGCCACGCAGGCTTTGGCGTCTTCTTCGAAAGCCGCGTGGCCAGCGGCCTGGCCGAGTTCGCGGGCCGGCTGGACAAGCCCTGCAACCAGCTGTGGACGGCGCTGGACGGCGACCGCATCGTGGGCTCCGTAGCCATCGATGGAGAGGACCTGGGCAAGCACCCCGAGGACCGCCAGGCGCATCTGCGCTGGTTCATCCTGGAAGACGGCCTGCGCGGCGCCGGCACGGGGCGCCAGCTGCTGCAGCAGGCCTTGGCGTTCTGCGACCAGCAGGCCTTCGAGGCCACCCAGCTGTGGACCTTCCGGGGCCTGGATGCAGCACGCCGGCTCTACGAATCGTCAGGCTTCACCCTGGCCGAGGAATGGCCGGGCCAGCAATGGGGCGAGACCGTGATCGAGCAGCGCTTCGTGCGGCCACGCCCTGCCGTGGCGGCATGGGCTGGCCAGGCACCCTGAGTCAGGAGCCCTGCTCGCCCGCCACCAGCACGAAGGCAATGCGCGCAGGCCGGCCCGAGCGGTTGGCCCAGGCATGGTTGGTGCCGCGCTGTATGAGCACGTCACCGGCGCGCAGCACGGTTTCCTGGCGGTCCAGGATGGCGACCAGCTCGCCCTCCAGCATCAGCGCGTAGTCCACGGTATCCGTGCGGTGCATGCCCGGATGCTCGCCGGGCTGCACGTTGCGGAGGGCGTCGCCGTACATGCGTGTAAAGGTGGCATGCAGGGCGCGCGCCAGCTCCTGCGGATCGGCAGGTTCGGGCGGAATGTCCAGGATGCGCAGCACCGTGCCATAGGGCGGCGGTGCCACGCCCTGGTGGATGGCAATGGTGTCGGGCGCATTGATCTGCGCGGGTGAGGCATCGGTGCGCCACAGGTTGGTGATGCGGTAGCCGGGGCGTTCCTCGACCAGGCGCACGGCGGGCGAGGCGCCGTCCTCGGCGATGAAGGAGCGGCCCTGTGCGTCGTTGGCCGTGATCACGCGGCGGATGGGGGGCAGGCTGGAATCGGTCATGGATGAAGAGATGGCGGAAAGGAGGTCACTGCGCATGGCGTTCGGCCGCTGCGCCCTGTTTGCGGAATTCGTCGTGGATGCGCCGGTCCCACTGGCGGCGGTCCTGGTGGAACACCACCTGGTCGCCGCGCTGGGCCACCTGCCTGACGGCATCGGACCGCGCGGCGGCGGCGCAGGCAGCGTCCAGCCGGCCCAGCACCGCCTCGGGCACGCCACGCGGCACGAACAGGCCCGCAAACGATTCCTCCTGCACCGCCATGCCCAGTTCCTTGAAGGTGGGGACCTCGGGGAAGGCCGGGTGGCGGCGCTCCGAGGCCACGGCCAGCAGGCGCAGCTTGCCCGCGCGTATCTGGGGCGCAGCCGAGGCCGCGATGCTGCTGACGAAGTCCAGCCGCCCGGCCAGCAATTCCTGTATCGAGCCGGCATCGCCCTTGTAGGGCACATGCACAAGCTTGAGGCCCTGGTCGCGCTCCAGCTGGTCCATGGCCAGGAAGGGCGCCGAGTTCGGTCCCGGCGATCCGTAGCTCAGCGAGCCCTTCTTCGCCGCCGCCACCAGCTCGCCTATCGTCTTGAAAGGGCTGTCTGCGCGCACGCTGACGCCCAGGATGTTCTCCGTCACGCCGCACAGCGGCTGCACGCTGTCGGGCCCCAGCTTCAGGCCCTTGACGTAGTGCGGCTGCACGGTGATGGGGGTCATGGGCGTGAAGGCCAGCGTCAGCCCGTCGGCCGGCGCCTGGGCCAGCACATTCATGCCGATCACGCCCGAGCCCCCGTCGCGCGAGACCACGACCACGCTCTGGCCCAGCTGCTTGCGGAACTCCTCGGCCAACGTACGCGCCATCACGTCGGTGGAGCTGCCCGCCGCCCAGGGGTTGATGAGGGTCAGCGGCCGCGACGGGAACGGCTCCTGCGCGGTGGCCAGGGTGCAGCCCAGCGCCATCAGGGCGCCGAGCCACTTGCGGGTGGTCATGCTGTGTCTCCTTGTCGTTGTGTGATGGCTGCGCATGTTAATTCAGTCAGTCGACTGAATCAATCCATGTCACCACCATGCCATGGTTTGGTGCGGCAAGGGCCTGGCGCTGTCTATGATCCGCAGCCATGACGTCCAGTACCGATGACACCGCGGCCGAGGAACCCCGCGCCCAGGCCCGCGAACGCCTTCTGCAAGCCGCCGAGCAGCTGTTTGCGCGGCATGGCTACGCGGGCACGTCGCTGCGCGCCGTCATGGCGCTGGCCGATGTGGACACGGGCGCCATCCACTACCACTTCCGCAACAAGCTGGGCCTGCTCAAGGCCTTGTTCGAGCAGCGCGTGATGGCCGTCAACGGACAGCGCCATGCGCTGCTGCAAAGGCTGGAGCAGCAGTCGCCGCAGCCCGCCGTGGAGGACATTCTTCGGGCCTTCATCGCCCCTGCGCTGCGCGCCGCCCACAGCGAGGGCGAGGCCGACTTCAACCGCGTCACGGCCCTGTGCTCGGTCGATCCCGACCAGGCAGTCAGGGAGGTGGTGTTTGCCGCCTACGACGAGGCTGCCAAACGCTTTGCGGCCCTGCTGCGCCAGGCTCTGCCGCAGCTGTCGCAGCACGATTTCCAGTGGCGCCTGGAATGCATGTACGGCGCCATGATGTATATCCGCTCCGACAACGGCCGAGTCAGCCGCATGCTGGGCGGCGGCCACCGCGCCGACCCCGTGGAGCATGTGATCGACGAGCTGGTGGCCTTCACTGCGGCGGGCTTCCGTGCGGCGGGCACCCGCGCGGCGCAGTGATCACGACCGGCGCCTGATCAGCGCCCGCCGGCGCGCGAAGCCACCACGCCGGCGCCGCGCACCTCCACCTGCACGCTGTCCAGCACCTGCCCCTTGGCATCGACCAGCTCCAGCCGGTGGCGGCCGGGCCAGGGCATCCAGGCGGCGGCAGCACCCCGGCCGATCTCCTTGGGCGCAGGCTCGGCCGCGCCGGGCGGGGCGGCGCTGACCATGCGCCAGCGCAGGCTGGCGTCCTGCCATTCCTGCGTGGCGGCCGTGCCCGAGGGCCGGGCCGACAGCTGCACGCGCTGGCGGTCTGGCGGAATGTCGGGGTCCAGCGCGAGGATGGTGCCGTTGGCCGGGCGCGCAATGCGCACGGGCGAGGCTGCCGAAGTCCCGCGTGTTGATGCGGATGCGGCAGGCAGGCCGCTGCCTGCCATGGCGAACAGGCTCTGCTGCGTGCCCGCCACGAACCACTCGCTGCGCGCGCTCTCCAGCGGCAGGCCCGAGGCATCGGGGCCGAAGCGCACCGCCTGCTGCAGCACACCCGCCGGCGCCTTGGGCGCGCGGCTGGGTGTGCGGGCATGCAGGAAGCCCATCACGGCGGCCCAGACAGGTGCCGCGCCGCTGGTGCCGCTGACCGAGTGCATGGCCTCGCCGCGCGCATTGCCCACCCACACGCCCACGGTGTAGCGCTGCGACCAGCCCACGGCCCAGTTGTCGCGCATGTCCTTGCTGGTGCCGGTCTTGACGGCTGACCAAAAGCGCGTGGCCAGCACGCTGTCCGTGCCGAAGGTGGGCGCGCGCGCCATGGGATCGGACAGGATGTCGCCCACGATGAAGGCCGCGCGTGCGTCGATGGCCTGCACGGGCGCAGCCGACTTTTGCGCTGCGGACCCCGCGCCCGTGGGCTGCGCCGCCCAGCGCACGGGCGTCAGTTGCCCGCCGTTGGCCAGGGCGCGGTAGGCATTGGTCAGTTGCAGCAGCGGCACCTCGGCGCTGCCCAGCGCCAGGCTGAAGCCGTGGTAGCCGCCGCTTTCGCGCAGGGGCAGGCCCAGGCGCTGCAGTTGCGAGAAGAAGGCATCGGGTGTGACCATGACCAGGGTGCGCACGGCCGGCACGTTGAGCGAGGATGCCAGCGCCGTGCGCGCCGAGACCCAGCCCTTGAAGCGCCGGTCGTAGTTCTGCGGGATGTAGAGCCCGTTCTGCGTGGGAATGTGGGCCGATGAATCCTCGATCAGCGAGGCCGCCGTCAGCCGCCGCTCGGCAATCGCCTGGGCATAGAGAAAGGGCTTGAGCGTGGAGCCGGGCTGGCGCATGGCCGTGACGCCATCCACCTCGGCCGCCTGGCTCAATTCGCCCGACGAGCCCACCCAGGCCAGCACCTCGCCCGTGGCGTTGTCCAGCACGACGATGGCGCCGTCCTCCACGTTGCGGCCCTGCAGCTCGCGCAGTTGCTGCTGCAGGCTTTGCACGGCAAAGCGCTGCACGGGCGCGCTCAGCGTGGAGCGTACGCGGGCCTGGCCTTTGGACTGCGGCTCGGCCAGCAGGCGGCGCGCCAGATGCGGGGCCTGGCCTTCGCTGGCCGCCCATTGCCGGCGCAGCAGCACGCTGGCGGTGAGCAGTTCCATGGCCGTGCAATCGCGCGCCGCCGCATCCTCGGGCGCCAGCGACTGCAGCACGCCGCAGGCGCGCCGGCCCACGCGCTCGGGAGAGGCGTTGGGGGCACGCACCAGGGCGGCGGCAATGGCGGCCTCGCGCGCGTCCAGCCCGTGCGCGGCCTTGCCGAACAGGGTGCGCGACAGCGCATCGATGCCCACGATCTCGCCACGGAAGGGCACCAGGTTCAGGTAGGCCTCCAGGATCTGGTCCTTGCGCCAGCGCCGGTCCAGCACCTGTGCCGAGACGGTCTGGCCCAGTTTCTGCACCACGCTGCGCCCGCCCGGACCCTGGCGCCAGTCGCCGTCGAGCAGGCCCGCCAACTGCATGGTGATGGTGCTGGCGCCTCGCGTGCGCTGGTTCCAGAGGTTGCCCCAGGCGGCGGCGGACACTGCAGTCCAGTCCACGCCGCTGTGTTCGTAGAAGCGCTTGTCCTCGCTGACGACCAGAGCCGTGCGCAGCGCGGGCGAGATGTCGGCCAGGGCCACCCAGTCGCCACGGCGCACGCTGGCGTCGGTGCGCTGGCGCTGCAGCACCTCGCCCTCGCGCGAGAGCAGTTCGGTCTCGGAGGAACGGTGGCCTTCGCGGACCTCGGAAAAGCTGGGCAGCGCCTGGGCGGCACCGGCCGCCGCGAACAGCAGCGCGGCCGCCAGGGCCGCGCGGGGAAGACGCATGAAGGGAGAAGGTCGCCGGGATTCGATCATGGAGCCGGCATTGTCCGCCTTTGCACCAGCGGCTCAGGAAGAATGGCGTATGCCCTTCTTGAGCTTGAAGGACAGCAGCACCATGAGCACGCCGAAGACCACCGCATACGTGGCCAGCACCCAGAGCATGGCCATCATGCCCGCGCCCGGCTGGGCCAGCACGAAGGCGCCGAACAGCACGGACAGCACGCCGCCCAGGATCAGCAGCCACTCGCCCGTGATCTCCTTGCGCAGCCGCACGGCCGCCACGATCTGCAGCAGGCCCGTGACCAGGGCCCAGGCGCCGATGTACAGCGTCATCACCAGCGCCGTGACGCCGGGCGCGACCACGGTGAGCACGCCCACCACCACGCCGGCCAGGCCCCACAGCAGCAGCACCCACCAATGGCGCATCTGGTCGCGCCCCTGGATGGCCGAGTACACGCCCAGCAGGCCATCCACAAAGGTGAAGGCGCCGAAGGTCAGCACCAGCGCCGCCAGCGATACCGCAGGCTGCGCCCAGGTCAGCACGCCGAAGGCGATGGCGACCAGGCCGCGCAGCAGCAGCACCCACCAGGTGCGGTGAAGAATCGTGGACAGCGGATTGGGGCTCATGGATGCTCCTTCAAAACAGTCCCCATGACCTTGGAGCAGGCCCGCCACACTGTCTGTAGGCGAAGGCCGGCTTGGCGGCGGACCCTGACCTGGATCAATCCAGTTGCAGCAGCACGGGCTGGTGGTCGGAGAGCCTTGTGTCGCTGTCCACGGCCCAGCCACGCACATGGCCGCGCAGGCTGTCGCTGACCCAGGCGAAATCGCAGGCGCCGGGCTCGGGACCCCACTGGCGGTCGAACAACCGGAAGGTGGGCGGCTGGGGCTGGTCCGGGTGCAGCACGCTCCAGCTGTTGTGCCACTGGCCGGCGCTCAGGGCGCCCTGCTCGCCGGCCGCCCAGGGGGCGGACAGGCCGGCGTACTCGTCCTCATGCGGCTCGAAGTTGAAGTCGCCGCAGAGCACGGCATGCGGCGTGTGCGGCTTGGTCTGCTGGGGCGAGCCGTCGCTGGCGGGCTGGGGCGGCGCCTCGGCCTGGCCCAGGGCCTCGATCTGCAGGGAACGCAGCGCCAGCGCCTGGGCCATGCGCTGGCGGCGCGAGAAATATTCGAGGTGGGTGCTCATCACCCGCACGGGGCCCAGCGCGGCATCCATCACCGTGGCCGCCGTGCAGCAGCGCGGCATGCTGCGCACGCCGCCATCGTGCGGATACGGCAGGCGGTGGTGGGCCAGTTGCAGCACCGGCAGGCGCGTGGCCACCAGGTTGCCGAAGCGCTGCCGGCCCACGGCCGTGAACTCGTCCACGGCGGCACCGAAGAAGACCTTCCAGCCTTCGGGCAGGGCCTGGCGGATCTGCGCCACCTGGTCGCCGGGCGCGCCCTGCAGGCCGGGATAGTGGATGGCGATTTCCTGCAGGCACAGCACGTCGATATCGGCCATGGACAGCGCATGCGCCACGATGCGCTCCGGGTCCATGCGGCCGTCCAGGCCCAGGCACCATTGGGTGTTCCAGGTGAGGATCTGCATCATGCGGGCAGCGGCTCGCGCAGCTGGAACAGGTTGCCTTCGGGGTCCATGGCGTTGCAGACGCGAAAGCCCGGACCCTGCCAGGACTGCTCCCACAGCTGGCCGCCATGGGCGATGACCAGGGGACGAACGGCCGCGAAGCTGGCCACGGTGGCAAAGAATTTGAGGGCCACGTTCTCGCGCGGCTGGGGTGGCTCGGTGATGGTGATGTGCCGCGCAATCGCCTCGGGAATGGCGTGCAGCACCAGTTGCAGGTCCGGCGACTGCAGCACCATGAGCTCGCTCGTGTGGTGCAGCATGCGCATGGCCAGCACCTCCATGTAGAACAGCGCCAGCCGGTCAGGCTGCTTGGCGTAGATGAACAGACCTGCGGATGCGGGACCGGACATGGTGGACCTCGGGGTGAAAGGCTGGGACAAGGAACTTTAGCACCGCCCTCACTTGATCCCCGCACGCATGAAGCTCTGCACGAACTGGCGCTGGAACAGCACGAAGGCCACCAGCAGCGGGCCCGAGCTCATCAGCGTGGCGGCCGTGATGGTGGCCCATTCCACGCCAGACTCCACGCTGGAGAACACCTGCAGCCCCACCGTGAGCGGGCGCGCCTGCACGCTGTTGGTGATGATCAGCGGCCACAGGAAGTTGTTCCAGTGAAAGCTCACCGACACCAGCGCAAACGCCAGGTACACGGGCCGCGCCAGCGGCACGTAGACGCGCCACAGGATCTGCAGGGTGCTGGCGCCCTCCACCCGCGCGGCCTCGTCCAGTTCCCGGGGAATGCCCAGGAAGGTCTGGCGCAGCAAAAAGATCGCAAAGGCCGATGCGAAGTACGGCAGGCCGATGCCCAGCAGCGTATCGACGGCGCCCAGACGCGACAGGGTCTGGTAGTTCGCCACCAGCAGGATGTCCGGCATGATCATCAGTTGCACCAGCACCAGGGCAAAGGCCAGGCCCTGGCCGCGAAAGCGGTAGCGCGCAAAGGCATAGGCGGCCAGCGTACCCAGCACCAGCTGGGCCGCCAAAATCATGACCACCAGCACGGCCGTGTTCAGGAAATAGCGCGCAAAGGGCGCGGCCTGCCAGGCACGGCGAAAGTTCTCCAGCGTCCAGGGCGCGGCCAGGTCGAAGCGTGCCGAGTATTCGGGCGGATGAAAGGCCGTCCAGAACGCATAGGCCAGCGGCAGTATCCACAGCAGGGCCAGCAGCCAGGCGGCCAGCGTGTCCAGCCAGGTGGCGCCGTACAGCGCGGGCGGCGCATGGCGCGGGGCAATGGGTGCGGCGCTCATTGGTAGTGCACCTTCTTGTCGAGCACGAAGAACTGCAGCAGCGCCACGGCCGCCAGCACAACGACCAGCACCACGGTGATGGCGGCCGCATAGCCCGTGTCCCAGAACTTGAAGCCCACTTCGTACAGGTGATAGAGCAGCAGCGTGGAGGCGTTGTCCGGCCCGCCGCGCGTGAGGATGAAGAGATGGTCCACCAGGCGGAAGGCATTGATCACCGCGTTGACCAGCACGAACAGCGTGGTCGGCATCAGCAGCGGCCACTGCACGCGGCGCAGGAAGTACCAGCGCGAGGCCCCCTCGATGGCCGCCGCCTCCTTGAGGCTGGGGTTGAGCGTCTGCAGCGCGGCCAGGTAGAAGATCATGAAAAATCCCGCCTCCTTCCACACCGCCACCACGGTCACGCAGGCCAGCGCCGTGGACGGATCGCCCAGCCAGTTGTGCGCGGGAAGGCCCAGTGCGCCGCGCAGTTGCTCCAGCAGCCCGTACTGCGGCGTGTAGAAGAACAGCCAGATGTTGGCCACGGCAATCATGGGCAGCACCGTGGGCGTGAAATACGCCATGCGCACGAAGGCGCGGCCGGCCAGCCTCTCGTTGACCCACAGCGCCATGGCCAGCGCCAGCGCCATGGACAGCGGGATCGTGGCCGCCGCAAACCACAGGTTGTTGCGCACGGCCTGCCAGAACACCGGGTCGTCCACCATCACGGCGTAGTTCTCCAGCCCCACCCATGGCCCCGGCTGGCCGCCGCGCGGCGTGGCATGCAGGCTGTCGATCAGCGTGGCCACGGCCGGCCAGTGCGTGAAGGCCACCAGCAGCACCAGCGCCGGCAGCAGCATCAGCCAGGCATGGACGGCCTGGCGGCCGCGGACAAGGGAGGCGGGAGCGGAGCTCATGCGGTCAGCGGCACTGCGCCATCACTTGTAGCGGCGCAGGATGCGGTCTGCTTCCTTTTGCGCATCCTGCAGGGCCTGGGCCGAGGTCTTGCTGCCGTTGAGGGCGGCCTGCACGGCGTCGTTGAGCACCTTGGTCACGCGCTGGTTCTCATGCGTGGAGAACTCGGCCACCGATACCGGCAGCTGGTCGCGCGCCACCAGGGCCTGCGGGAAGTCCTGGCCGTACTTCTTGAGCGCGGGCGTGTCATAGGCGGCGGGCGAGACGGCCACGTAGCCGCTGTCCATGCTCCACTGCGCGGCCAGCGGGGGCTGGGTGACCCACTTCATGAACTGGAAGGCCGCCTCCTGCTGCTCCCGGGGCGCCTTCTTGAACAGGTAGAAGTTGCCGCCGCCCGTGGGCGAGCCCTTGCGCACATTGCCTGCGATCTGGCCCACGCCGAAGTCGAATTTGGCATTGGCACGGATATTGGTCAGGTTGCCCGTGGTGGTGACGATGATGGCCGCCTTCTTTTCCATGAAGTCCTTGGGCGTCGTGCCCCACTCCACCACGCCGGCCGGGTGCACGCCTTCCTTGACCAGGCCCACCCAGAAGTCCAGCGCCTCCACTACCTTGGGGCTGTCCAGCGTGACCTGGGTGCCGGCCTCGTTGGCCAGCAGCACGTCATTGGGCGTGGTCAGCGTCTGCAGCATCCAGTAGGCAAAGCCCGTGGACGGGATCTGGATGCCGTACTGCACGACCTTGCCGCTGGCGTCCTTCTTCGTCAGCCTGTGGGCGGCTTCCTTGAGTTCCTTCCAGTTCTGCGGCGCCTTGTTCGGGTCCAGGCCGGCTTCCTTGAAGGCTTCCTTGTTGTAGTACATGACCACGGTGGAACGCTGGAAGGGCACGCCCCAGGTCTTGCCGCCCGCCTGGCTGTTGGCCATGAAGGCCGGGTAGAAGCCCTTGAGCCAGGCCCGGTCGGCATCGGTCTTCACGAAGTCGTCGATGGGGGCGATGGCGTCCTCGTCGATCAGCGTGAACATGTCGGTGGACAGCAGCACCGAGCTGGCCGGCGGCTTGCCCGACTTGTGGGCCGTCAGCGCCTTGACGATGGTCTCCTGGTAGGTGCCCGCATAGACGGGCGTGATCCGGTACTGCGGATGGGCCTTGTTGAACTCGGCCGCATAGCCGTCGATCACCTTGGTGATGGGGCCGCCCACGGCCACGGGGTAGTAGAACGGCACCTCCAGCGGCGTCTGCGCGCTGGCGGTGTTCAGCAGGCCCGTGGCGGCCAGGGCGGCAGCGGCTGCGAAGGTTCTGAGGAAGGCATGGCGTTGCATGGCGGACTCTCCTGGAAGGTGCTTAGGATGCGAAAGCCGGAACGGCTGAAACGGCTGAAACGGTGAATCGGCGAAGGAATTGGGGGCCGGTGCCTCGGCATCAGGCCGTGCAGCGCCGCCCCTTTTCGTCAAAGAAATGCGTGGCCTCGCGCGCCCAGCGCAGGCCCACGAGCTGGCCCGGCTGCAGGCCGCCGAGCTGGCTGCCAGCGGTGCGCACCATCAGTTGTTCGCTGCCCACGCGGCAGCGCAGCACCAGGTCGGCGCCCAGGTATTCGAGGCTTTCGATGTCGGCAGCCACCACGGGGCCGCTGCCGACATCGCCATGGAGCGACAGGCGCATGTCCTCGGGCCTGACGCCCAGCCAGCGCGCCTGGCCCGGCTGCTGCAGGCCGGCGGGCGCGGCGCTGGCATGGCTGCCCGCGATGTGCAGGCCGTCGAGGCGCGCGATGTTCATGGCCGGCGTGCCGATGAAGCGCGCGGCAAAGGTGGTGGCGGGCCGGCTGTAGATCTCCTGGGGCGCGGCGCACTGCTCCACGCGCCCCTGGCTGAGCAGCACCACCTGGTCGGCCATGCCCATGGCCTCGGCCTGGTCGTGCGTGACATAGACCACGGTCAGGCCCAGGCGCCGCTGCAGCTCGCGCAGCTCGGTGCGCATTTCCTGGCGCAGCTGGGCGTCGAGGTTGGACAGCGGCTCATCCATCAGGCAGACGCGGGCGCGGGCCACCAGGGCACGGCCCAGCGCCACGCGCTGCTGCTGGCCGCCCGACAGCTGGCCGGGCCGGCGCGCCAGCAGCGCGTCCAGGCCCAGCAGCGCGGCGGCCTCGTCGATGCGCCGGCGCGCCTCGGCCGCCGGGACCTTGCGCACGGACAGGCCGAAGCCGATGTTCTGCGCCACCGTCAGGTGCGGGAACAGCGCGTAGTTCTGGAACACCATGGCAATGCCGCGCCGTGCGGGCGGCAGGTGGGTGACGTCCTGGCCATCGATGCGCACACGGCCCGAGGTGGCGCTTTCCAGGCCCGCGATGATGCGCAGCGTGGTGGACTTGCCGCAGCCCGAGGGACCGAGCAGCACGCAAAAGGATCCGGGTTCAATGCGCAGATCCAGCGCCTGCAGTGCCGTGGTGCCGCCCCAGGACTTGGCGACACCTTCCATCTCGATCAAGGACATCGCGCCAGTCTAGGAAGGCTGTGTGACAGGCCCGTGTCGCGCCACCGGACTGGCGGCCCCATGCAGCTCAGGCAGCTCAGGCAGCTCAGGCAGCTCAGGCAGCTCAGGCAGCAGGGTGCTGTCTGTGCCAGTCCGTGGCCTGCTGGAACGCCCAGCCCGCGCGCACCAGCAGGTCTTCGCGGAAGTCGGGGGCCACGAACTGGAAGGCCACGGGCGCGCCCTCAGGAGTGCGTCCTCCGGGCAGCGTGATCGTGGGGCTGCCCGTGAGGTCGAAGGGGCAGGTGTAGCGCAGCATGCCCGAGAACAGCTCGGCATCGGAGCCGAAATGCGCCATGCGTTGCAGCGTGGGGGCCGCAAAGGCCGTGGCGGGAACCAGCAGCAGGTCCACCTGCGCGAAGAGTGCACGCACCCGGCCCGTGAAGTCCGCGCGGCGCAGCAGCAGCCGCTGGTAGTCGGTGGCGGACAGGCCCAGCCCCAGGTCGATCAGCCCGGCGAGCCCGGGGCCATAGGCCTCGCGCCGTGCAGGGAAAGTGGCGCCGTGCGCCACGGCGGTCTCCACCGCGCACAGCGCCGGCCAGTCCTCCACCGCCTGGGTGGCATCGGGAAAGCGGACTTCCTGCACGCTGGCCCCCAGGCGCTGCGCCACCGCCAGGGCCTGCTCCACCGCCTGGCGGGAAGGGGCATCCACGCCGTCCAGTGCCCATTGCCGGTCCATGCCCAGGCGCAGGCCGGAGAATCCGCGCGTCATCATGGCCAGATAGTCGGGCACGCTGAACTGGCTGGCCGTAGGGTCCAGCGGGTCCGCCCCGGCGATGGCCGCGAGCATGGCTGCGGCATCGGCGGCACTGCGCGCCATCGGGCCTATGTGGTCCAGGGACGCGGCCAATTCGAAGGCGCCGTGGCGGCTCACCCTGCCCCAGGTGGGCTTGAGCCCCGTGATGCCGTTGGCGGCCGATGGAAAGCGGATGGAGCCCCCGGTGTCCGTGCCCAGCGATCCGAAGCACAGCCCCGCCGCCGTGGCCACGCCCGAGCCGCTGGACGAGGCCCCGGGCCACAGCTGGGCGCCCCAGGGGTTGACGGGGGCAGTGATCTCGGGATGGTGGTCGGCGAAGGCGCCTTCGGTCTGCTGCAGCTTGCCCAGGATGACGGCACCGGCCTCGCGCAGCCTGCGCACCACGGTGGCATCTTCCGTGGGGCGATGGTCGCGGTGCAGCGTCATTCCATGCGTGGTGGGGACGCCCCGGGTCCACAGCAGGTCCTTGAGCGCCAGCGGCACGCCGTGCAGCGCACCGCGGCGGCGGCCCTGCGCGATCTCGGCGTCGGCGCGGCGGGCGTCCTCCAGCGCCTGCTGCGCCATCACCGTCACGTAGCTGTGCAGCCGCGCATCCACGGCCTCGATGCGCGCCAGCATGTAGCGGGTCACCTCTTCCGAGGAAATGCGGCGGGACTGGATCTCGCGCCCCACCTCCAGCAGTTCGAGATGGTGCAGTTCGCTGTCGTTCATGGCATGTCTCCCGGCGCCCGGCTCCGGGGCGCCACCGTTGTTGCACTGGAAAAGCCGCACGGGACGCACGGCAGGCCCATGCTAGGGAGCCGGCGGCGCCGACGCTTGTTCGTGAGGGTCAGCGACCTTGCTCAGGCGGCCAGCAGGCTGCGGGGCGTGCAGCCGAACGCCTTGCGAAAGGCTCGGCTGAAGTGCGCCGCATCGGAGAACCCATGCGCGAAGGCCGCCTCGGTCACGCTGGAGCAGCGCCCCTGCATCAGGGCCTGGCGGCTGGCCTGCAACCGCAGCTGCCATACCAGGCCCATGGGCGTCTGGTTGTGCCGCGCAAAGGCCCGCGTCACGGTACGCGGCGAGACGTTGTGCTGCTGCGCCAGCCATTGCAGCGACAGCTCGGGCGAACCCAGGTTGTCCTGGATGAACGCCTGGATGCGGCCGTGCAGGTCCCTTTCCGAGCGGGGCTGCACGGCCATTTCCTGCATCTCCAGCGCCAGGGCCAGCACGTCGAGCAGCGCCATGCCGAAGCGCTGCGCCAAGGCATCACCGTGCGGCGCAGGCGGCATGGCGATGGCCTCGCCGAGCATGGCCCGCAGCGGCGCCACGGCCGGGGCATGGCCATGCAGCGCCCGGCCCGCGTGCGAGGGTGCACGGGCAAAGCGATTCAACAATTCGCTGCGCGGAATGCGCATCAGCAGGATATCGCGGGGCGCCACCGAGAATTCGAAAGGCTGCGCAGCGTCATAAAGCACCAGATTGCCCGCGCTCAGCCGGGCCACTTGCCCGCCCTGGCGCACCTCGGCCTGGCCCTGGAGCAGATAGCCCAGCCACAGCTCGTCGCGGGCATGCAGGCGCAGGTGGGCCGCGTTGCGCACCCAGCGGTGGCTGGGTGCCGACATGGCACTGATCTCCAGCAGTCCCAGGGACCGCACGGACAGCGTGGCCCCGAAGCCGCCGGGACCTGCACCATCCCCCTGCGCGCGGTGGCTGTCGGCCGGGATGCAGTGGCGGCAGACCACCTCGTGCCAGTAGTCGAAACGATGGCGTGGCTCCTGCGAATGGGTAGAGTATTCGAGCTGCATGGCAGCGCCCAGTATCCGCAGGCGGCCGCCGGCTGGCACCCCGGTGTTTACCCAAAGGCCCGGGGTGCCGCGACGGCGGCACTGCGCAGCACGGCTCAGCTGTGGCCCGGCGCCCGGTTCAGCAGATGCGTGCGCTGGTCGGCGCTCAGCGACAGGTAGCGCTCGTAGTGGCGCAGGATGTCGGCGATGACTTCCTCGCTGCGCAGGTACTGGATGTCGTGGCCCAGGCGACCGTCCTCGAAGAAGGTGATGGGCTCGTAGACATGGCGCCGCTCCTGCTCGCTGGCCGCCTCGCTCACCAGGAAGGTGGGCACCGTGCGGCGCGTGGCGCGCACGCCGTAGACGAAGTCGCGCAGCGAGGGATCGGGCACGGTCAGGCGCACGGCGCCCTCGCCGTCCAGGTCCTCGGTGACCACGGCCTGCACGCCGCGCCTTTGCATCTCGGCGGCCACCTCGTTCATGGCCGGCAGCACCACGCCGGCCAGGAACCTGCGCACGTCGGCGCGCGAGGGCTGGTGCACGATCTGCTCCAGGCGCTTGCGCCAGTGCTGGCCGCTCCAGAAGCTGGTGGCCGGGGCCAGGTCGGGCGAGAAGTGCGCGCGGTCGGCCTGCAGCCCGCGCCACAGCCCGTAGCACAGGGCCAGCATGATGACGGCCACCGGCAGGGCCGCCACCAGGGTCATGGCCTGCAGCGCCTTGAGGCCGCCGGCCAGCATCAGCACCATGGCCGTCACGCCCAGCACGGCAGCCCAGAACAGCCGCTGCCAGACCGGCGAACGCGCATGGCCGCGCGAGGCGATGTTGTCCACCACGAAGGCCCCGGAGTCCGCCGAGGTGACGAAGAACACCGCGATCAGCACGATGGTGAGCCAGGCCACGGGCTTGAACCAGGGCAGGTACTCGAAGAAGCGGAACAGCAGCGCATCCACGTTCGAGGCCGTCTGCCCCAACGCGCCCATGGCCACGTGGGTGTCTATCCAGATGGCGCTGTTGCCGAAGGCCGTCATCCACAGCAGGTTGAAGGCCGTGGGCACCAGCAGCACGCCGGTCACGAACTGGCGGATGGTGCGCCCGCGCGAGATGCGCGCGATGAACATGCCCACGAAGGGCGACCAGGAGATCCACCAGGCCCAGTAGAGGATGGTCCAGCCGCCGAACCAGCCTTCCTGGCTGGGCGGCTCGTAGGCGAAGGTGCGGAACGACAGCTGGACCAGGCCAGACAGGTAGTTGCCGATGTTCTCGCTCAGCGCCTCGAACAGGAAGACCGTGGGCCCCGCGACGATGACGAAGGCCAGCAGGATGAAGGCCAGCACGAGATTGAACTCGCTCAGGCGGCGCACGCCCTTGTCCAGGCCCGAGACGGCCGACAGCCCGGCCAGGCAGACCACGATGACGATGACCGAGATGCGGAACAGCGCCGTGGAGGTGTCCCATCCCGTCACCGTATGCAGGCCGGCGGCCAGCTGCAGCGCGCCATAGCCCAGCGTGGTGGCGATCCCCGCGATGGTGCCCACCAGCGCGAAGGCATCCACGCTGTGGCCGATGGGGCCGTTGATGCGCTTGCCCAGCAGCGGGTACAGGCCCGAGCGCATGGTCAGCGGCAGGTTGTAGCGAAAGCCGAAGTAGGCCAGCACCAGGCCCATGGTCCCGTAGACGGCCCAGGCATGAAAGCCCCAGTGGAAGAAGGTGGACTGCAGCGCCTCGCGCGCGGCAGCCGGCGTGGAAGGCACGGCCGTGGGCGGCTTGAGGAAATGCTGCAGCGGCTCGCCCACGCCAAAGTACATCAGGCCGATGCCCATGCCGGCGGCGAACAGCATGGCGGTCCAGGAGATGAAGCTGAACTCGGGCTCCGCATCATCGGGACCCAGGCGGATATCACCGAAACGGCTGGACGCGACGAAGATCAGAAAGACCAGGAACAGCGTGACCGAGACGGCATAGAACCAGTCCATGTGCCCCACCACCCAGGCCTGGGCGCTGGAGAACAGCCGGTCGGCGCTGTCGGGCATGAGGCCGCAGTACAGCAGCAGCAGGCCCAGCACCAGCAGGGAAGGAATGACGACGGGGCCGGAGAACGTGATGCGCGGTGCAGGCTCGGCTGGCGATGGCGTGGCCGCCTGCGGTGCATCCGGTGGCGCGGGTGGCGCCGGTCGGGGATCGGTGGTCGTGTCTGGCATATACCCTCTCTCTTGTGATCAATGGTGTGCCCGGGAACCGATTCGCAATGGTGGCGGCCCTGCCCTTGTGGGGCGGGCCGCGTTCCCTGCTCGGGGGATGTCCGCCGGGCAAAGGCCGCAAGTATGCAAGGGCGGCGTGGATGCAGGCGTCGGACGCCAACGCCAAAGGCTTCCGATTTGCTGACTTCAGGGCCGACGCCCCAGCACGCTGCTCCAGCGCGCCAGCGCAGCCAGTACGGCGGGCCAGAACACGGTATTGGCAATGTCGTGCAGGCTGGCGCCCCAGCGCCAATACCCCAGGCTCGCGATATCGTCGCGCATGTCCAGCAGCTCGCCCGTCATGGCCACCGCCAGGGCCGCCAGGAGGGGCGTCCAGCTGCCCAGGGGTCTGCGCAGCACGGCGCAGGCGGCCAGCGCCACCGTCAGGCCCACGTAGATATGCAAGGCGTCCTTGGACAGCCCCGAGGCACCCACGACGGCCATTTTGATGGCCTGGACAGCCGACGGCTCCATCCGCAGCTTTCAGCCAGCCAGCTTGGCCACCACGGCCGGGGCGATGACGCGGTGGGCCGGCGCCACGCCCAGCATGTAGATGCGGCCCAGCGCATTGTGCACATGGACCACGGTGGACATGGCGGCGGTGAAGGTGCCGGACGGCGCGCCCTCGGGGCTGGGCAGCCGCATGAGGGAGACCTGCACGTCCAGGTGCCGGTCGCTGTCGCCCAGGACCACTTCGCTGTCGCTCAGGGCATGGACACGGAAGATGCCGGCGCGGTCGCCCACGCGGTAGCTCGATGGCTGGCGCTGCGCATCGACGCCGCTGAGCGTGCCCAGGTCCTTGATGCCGAAGGGCGCCACCACGCGGTTGCGCAGGCGCATCAGAAAGTCGATCCAGCCCGGCGTGCGGCCCACGCAGCGCAGGTACAGCGCCATGGGGCTGCTGCCGTCGTCCGGCAATTGCAGCTGGTAGCTGTCGTGGAAATAGGCGGTCTTGAGGCGGTCCTGCAGGGCGCTGCCTGCGGGAACCGGTGAGAGGATGACTTGTGCCATGGAGCGGAGGGTGATGAAAAAAGGGGGCGGTCCTGCAGCCATCATAGGCCGCAGGGCCGCCCCCTTGTCAGGGCGCCATCAACGCTGCATCAGCGCTTGTCGCTCACCTTGATGCGGGCGTTGGGAACCTCGCCGAACATCTCGGGCGCATACAGCGCCTCCACCCGCGTGGGCGGCAGCGCGAAGTCGCCGGCGTTGTTCAGCCGCACGGTGTACTCCACGCGCGTATTGCCCTTGGGCAGGTACTGGTAGTAGGCGCGGTAGGCCTCGAAGCTGCGCTCTTCATAAGCCAGCCAGCCCGCGCCTTCCGCGCGCTCGCCGCCCGAGGCGATCTCCGAGTCGCGCCCCAGACCGCCGCCCAGGATGGTGGCGCCCGTGGGCACGGGGTCGGTGATGGCCACCCAGGTCATGTCGGTGCGGGCCTGCACCTCCAGCGTGACGCGCAGCACGTCGCCGCGCGAGTACTGTCCTGCGGGCAGGCTCTTGTCGGCCTGCTCCACGGGCTTGACCGTGCGCGTGACGGTGTAGCCGGCGCTGAACGGCGCCTTCAGCTGCACGGCCGCCACCGACTGCAGCGTGAGCCAGGGCTTGCCGGTGCCCTGCTGGGTCACCGTCAGCTGGCCCTTGCGGGCATCACCCACCGCGCTCCAGGGCAGGAACATGGTGTTGTTGCGCAGGCCGCCGACCACCGTGGTCGCGCCGAAGCTGGACGCCTGGTGCGCCGCGCCCTCGGTGTCGCTGGCGCGCATGCGCGTGACCTGGCTCCACTCCACGCGGGCCTGGGACGCGCCCAAAGCCGCCTGGGTGGCGCCCGTCACGGGCGTGGCCTCGAACTGCTGCGAGAAGCGCTGCAGTGCCAGCGCGCCCCACAGGTTGGCCGTGGTCGTGCCCCAGGCGCCGTTGCTCTGGCGCGAGATGAAGCCGTTGGCCAGGCGCGGCAGCTCTTCCTTCCACGTCGGGTCGTCCATGTTGACCAGCATCAGGCGGGCCAGGTTGACCTCGGGACCCTGCATCAGCCACCACCACTGGTCGTCCTGCTCATTGCTGAAGGCCACGCGCGTGCCCTGGTAGCTCAGGCGGGCGCGCAGGATCTGCTGGGCCTGGGCCAGCTGCTGTTCGCGCTGGGGCAGCTCGCGCATGTGCTTGAGCAGGGCCACCCAGTCGATGACGGCATGCGTGGGCCAGTCGTTGGGCGCGATGGTGATGCTGTCGAGCATGCGCGGATTGGCGCGGCCCGTCAGCGCCAGCGCCTGGATGGCGGCCAGCTTGCGCATGTCCAGATCCTTGCGCGGGCTCCAGAAGCTGCGCTGGATGCGGCCTTCGACGAAGGCGATCAGGCCGTTTTCCATGCGCTCGCGCTCGGCCGCCGGCAGCACGAAGCGCTTGTCCACGCCCTGTGCCAAGGCCGAGAGGTTGAGCAGGTGGGCCGTCAGCGTATCGCTGCCGCGGGCCGCACGGCCCGAACCGTCGCCCGCCAGCGGGAAGTAGCTGGCCAGGCCGTCGCTGTCCAGGTAGCTGGGCAGTTGGCCCATGGTGGACTGCCACAGCGTGGCGTCGCTCATGCCCACGGCCTTGCTGGTGACCTGCTCCAGGCAGCTGTAGGGATAGCGCGCCCACCAGTCGCGCACGCCGGGCAGGCCTTCGGCCAGCTTGGGCGCCAGCGACATGCGCAGGCCGCCGCGGCCGGACAGCGCATCGGCCGGCAGCTGCACGGGCAGGTTGATGCTGCCATCGACCTGCATCAGCGTGCCCTGCTGCACCGTCAGCGGCACGGCCGGGATGATGCGCTGGCTGACCTTCAGCCTGTCGCTGGCCGGCTTGTCGCCGCCTGCGGTGTCGCGGGCCTCGATCTCCCAGATGAGCGCCTCGGCGCGGGTCTGGCCCAGCTGGGCCGGGGCCGTGACGTTCCAGGCCACCTCGCGCGCCTCGCCCGCGGGAATCTCCACGGTCTGCGCTGCCAGCTCCAGCAGCGTGGCACGCGGCGTGACCTGCACCTTCATGGCCTTGGCCGAGGTGTTGCGCAGCGTGACCATGGCACGGAACTGGTCCTCCTCGCGCACCAGCGGCGGCAGGCCGCTGATGATCTGCAGGTCCTGGGCCGTGCGGATGGGCGCCTGGCCCGTGCCGAACATCGACACGCCATGGTCGGCCACCGCCACCACCTGGAAGGTGGTCAGCGAGTCGTTGAGCGGCACGCTGACCTGGGCCTTGCCCTGGGCATCGAGCACCACGCTCGGATTCCACAGCAGCAGCGTCTCGAACAGCTCGCGCGTCTGGCTGCGGCCACCGCCGCCGCCAGCGGCCACGGCCTTGCGGCCATAGTGGCGCCTGCCGATCACCTCCATCTGCGCGGTCGAGGTCTGCACGCCCCACTCGCGGCGGCGCAGCATCGCGTCGGCCAGCTGCCAGCTGGTGTTGGGCATGAGCTCCAGCAGGGCCTGGTCCACGACCGCCAGCGCCACCTCGGCGCCAGCGGCGGGCTTGCCGTCGGGCAGCGTGGCGCTGATGGTGACCTTGGCGGTGCCGCGCACCTGGTAGCTGGCCTGGTCGGCCGTGACCTTGACGTCGATGCGGTGGGCCTTGGTGCCCACGCGGATCTCGGCCATGCCCAGGCGGTAGGCGGGCTTGGACAGATCGACCAGGGCCGTGGGCGCGATGTATTCCTTGCCCTCGTGCCAGAAGGCGTTCCACCACTCGCGCGGCGCCTTGAAGCCCCAGGTGAAGAAGCTGTACCAGGGCACCTCGCGCAGCCGCCCGCGCAGGGCCAGCACGCTCACGTAGACGTTGGGGCTCCAGTCGGGCTGGACCTTCAGCTCCACGGTGGGGTTCTGGCCATTGAGCTGCATGACCTGGGTGCTGACGATGCCTTCGCGTTCCACGGCGACCAGGGCCGTCGCATAGCGGAAGGGCATGCGCACCTGAAAGCGCGCGGTCTCGCCGGGCTCGTAGCTGCGCTTTTCGGGCAGCACGTCCATGCGGTCATGGTCCTCGCCGCCGAACCACAGTTCGCCCTGGCGCGTGACCCAGACGCTGGAGGCGGCCTGGGCGGGCCGGCCGTCCTTGTCGGAGGCGGTGACGATCAGCTCCACCTCGCCGGGCTGCGAAAGCTGGGCCTCGCACTGCACCATGCCCTGGGCATCGCTGTTGCCCGTGCACACCGTGCCCATGGACTTGAGCGTGGTCTGGTTGTCATAGCTGTAAAAGCCCCCCACCAGGCGCTTGCGGCTGCTGGTGGTGACGCGGGAGATGGCCTCCACCTTGACCGGCACGCCGGCCTGGGGCTTGCCGTCCACGCCCAGGGCCAGCGCCTGGAACTGGAGCTTGCGGCCCGTGGTGATCCAGCTTTCGGCGCGCACGCCGGCCACGATGGCCGCGGGCCACAGCATCTGCGTGCTGCGCAGGGTCTGCACCTCGCCGTTGGGATCGGCATAGGTGGCCTCGATCAGCAGCTCGCGCGGCTCGCGCAGCTTGGGCAGGTTCTCGATCTTGAGCTTGCCCAGTCCTTCACGGTCCAGCGTCACGGGCAGCTTGTCGGCCACCACCTTGCTGTCCTGGGAGGCTGTGGCCTCCTCGTCATCGCTCTGGCCCGTGTCCTGGGCGCTGCGCGGTGCCGAGAAGCTGAAGCCCTGCCAGTCGCTGCGGTCCATCCAGGTGGAGCGCACCAGGGCGGACACGCGCACCGGCAGGTTGGCGGCCGGGCCGCCGGAGACGTAGTTCACCTGCACCTGCACCGGCAGGCTGGAGACGCCGACCAGGGCCTGCTTGCCTTCGGGACCCACACGGCCTTCGAGCACGGGCAGGCGGAATTCCTCGACACGGAAGCTGCCCGTGCCGAAGCGGTTGTTGCGCCCGCGCGAGCCGTTGCCATCGCCGCGCAGCTCCACGGAATACGAGCCGAGCTTGGCGCCCTTGGGCACGGAGAAGCTGTTTTCCGCACTCAGGCCGCCCGTGCCCGTGGAACGCCACTGCAGCGGCTGCGTGTACTGCTGGCCGCTGCCTTCATGGGTGATGACCAGTTGCGTGGGCCGCTGCTCGGGCAGCGCAAAGCCGCCCTGCCCCTGGCCGATGCCGGTCTGGGTGCGCATCAGGTGCTTCATGGACACGGTCTCGCCGGCGCGCAGCAGCGTGCGGTCGAAGATGGTGTGGGCCACCTCGTCGCGCTGGGCGCTGCGGCTGGTGGGCACGTTGAAGCGCCAGGACTCGATGCCGCGCTGCCAGTCGCTCCAGGTGAAGGCCAGCTCCTGCTGGCCGTCCTTGCCCTGGGCGCGTGCGCTGACGAAGTAGGCAGGCGAGCGGTAGCCGACACCGCCCGTGCACTGGGGCGGCTCGGGCGACAGGCCGTCCAGGCGCGCCACGCCGCTGGCGTCGGTGGTGGCCGAGGTCAGCACCTTGCCATTGCAGTCGGAGACCTGGATCTTGGCATTGGCCACGGCCTGGCCCTTGTCCAGCGTGGTCACCCAGGCGGCCGCGTTCTCGCGGCCGAGCTTGAAGTGCACGGACAGATTGGTCACCAGGGCGGAGGTGCGCACATACATGCTGCGCGCCGAGCCGTAGCGCTCATCGAGCAGCGACTGGCCCAGCAGCGGCGAGGCGATCTCGACCACGTGAAAGCCCGGCGTGAGCGGAATGCCCACCACCTCGAAGGGGCGCGGATCGCCCTTGACGGGCTTGGGCAGCTCCAGCGTCTTGACGTCGCCCTGGCCGGCCAGCAGCGACAGCATGCGCGTTTGCACATAGTCGCGGTTTTCGTTGTCGATCACGGGCGGCAGCGGGCCCTTGATGTCGCGCGAGGCGCGCTTGCGGTCCATGTCGGAGGACTCGTAGTCGGCCACACGGCGCATCCAGGCGATGATCTCGGCATCGCTGCCGGGCTGCTTGGTGCTCACGCGGCTGGCATCCAGGGACTTGGTGGCCAGCTCGGACTCCACATTGCGCAGCGTCACGGGCAGCAGGGCCGGGCCGTCCGGGCCTTCGGCATAGCGCTCGACGATGCCGAAGGGCGAGGCCGCGAACTTGGCCAGTGGCGGCAGCGCGCCCGTGGCCACCTGCAGCGGGAACATGTCGGCATTGCTCAGGCTGCGGCCTGCCGCGTCCTTGAACTGCGGAGGCAGCTCCACCGTATAGCGCGCCTGGGCCTGCATGGTGGCCGGGAAGCTCAGGTTCTGCACCAGCGAATCCTCGCTGAGCTTTTCGCCGTATTCGCCGTCGATCACGGGCGCCACCTTGGAGGCGCCGCTACTCAGGCGAATGCCCTCGGCCAGCTTGCGCGGCACGGGGGCATTGAAGCTCAGGCGCATGGGGCGGATCGGCAGGCAGGCGGCCTGGGCGTTCTCGCGCTCGCAGCTGAACTCGGCCGCGAAGGGCTCGCGCACGCGGTACTCGAAGCGCTTGTCCTGGCGGCTGGCCACGCCATTGGGCGTGGCGATGCCGGCGCCAAAAACCAGCTTCATGGTCGTGCCCGCCGTCAGCCGGCGGTTGCAGGCCAGCGTGGCGTACTGCAGAGGGTTCTTGGCGGCGGCCTTGTCCCAGCCGCGGTGCTTGAGCAGCTCGTCGCGCTCCTTGCCGTCGATCAGGCGCACGGGTATGCGCTCGCCCACGCCTTCGGCCGTGCACCACATGTGCTGCTGCAGGCTTTGCACGGTGGCCGGGCCCGACAGGCGCAGCGCGAAGTACTGCTCCTCGTCGATCTGTTCATAGGTGTCTGGCGCCATGTCCAGCACGGCCGGGCCGCCGGTCTGGAACTGGTAGCTGGCAGCGCCCGTCACGGCCGTGCCCGCAGGCGACTTGTAGCCGGCCACCAGCTGGGCCGTGCAGCGCACGCCGGGCGGCAGGGCCTGCTTGAAGTCGAACACCCATTCGCGGTCGCTGTTCCAGCGGCCCGTGCCCTGGGTGGCCGCCGCATCGCTGCAGCTGAGCGTGACCGGCGCGGCCGCCTTGGGGTCGCCAAAGCGCACGGCCGTGCCATCGAATTGCACCACCACCTGCTCGACCTTGGCCACCTCTCCCTGCGGGCTGAATTGGCGCACGCCCACGGCCTGCGCCGTCAGCGCCGCCGATCCCAGCAGCAGCCCCAACCCCCACCGGCTCCAGGGCCGGCTGTGCGCCGGAGCCCCCTGCAACCCACTGATCGCTTTCGTGCGAAGCACCCCCATGGCAATCCCTTCTGTCGGGCTCAGATGGCCCGCTGTTTTCTTGGAATGAGCAGGCTTTCAGCACTGCGACGCGAGCTGTCCGCATGACACGCTGCAAATGAAAAACCCTGCGCTGCAGGCAGGGCTCGGCGGCAAGGGCTGGAACAAGGCGCAGGCCTGTCGCCCGCATGCACCGAATGCAGGGCCGCATCCGCTGCGGCTGAAAACCACTGCGCGGGATGATACCGGCCCGCATCCGCTGCAGGCCCTGCTGCGGGTGCCCGGAACCGGGTCTGCGGTGTATCCGTCTGTAAGACATCGGCGCATGAAGGCGTCATATATGTCCGATCACAAGGATTCGCGCCACCCACTGCGCTGGCAGCTCCGGCGATGGCCGTACCAAAACACAGCGCTTGGCGGCCGCGGAGGCTGTCGCCCCGCAGTCCGCATGTCTTACTGCGGCTGGAAGTCGCTGGTCTGGATGATGCGTTTCCAGACCTGGGTATAGGCCTGCTCGCGCTCGGCCAACTGGGCGGGCGGCATGTGGCCCACGGTCAGGCCCAGGGCGGTGAGCTGCTCGTGCACATCGGGCTGCTTGAGCACGGCGGCCACGGCGGCGGAGAAGCGGTCGATGAAGGCCTGGGGCGTGCCGCGCGGCGCGTAGATGCCGTAGTAGGGCGTGTCCTCGAAGCCCTTGACGCCCTGCTCGGCCAGCGTGGGCACTTCGGGCATGGTGGCCTGGCGGCGCGTGCCCAGCACGCCGATCACGCGCAGCTTGCCGGCCTTGTGGTTTTCCATGAAGTCCTGCACCGAGGCGATGCCGGCCGGAATCTGGTTGCCCAGCATGTCGGCCAGCATGGGCGCGCTGCCCCGGTAGGGCGCGGCCACCAGGTCCAGCCTGTAGTGCTCGCCCAGCAGCCTGACCAGGAATTCCGGCGTGGACGCGGGCGCGGGAATGCCGATGCTGCCGCGCTTTGCGCCCTGGCGCACCCACTCCACATACTCGGCAAGGTTGCGCGCCGGCGTGTTGGCGGAGACCGCCAGCGCGTTCACGAAGGTGGCAAAGCCGGCCACGGGAACGAAGTCATGGCCAGGGTCGAAACCCGGCTTCTTCACCACCTGGGGCAGGATGGAGATGGTGTGGTCGTGCGTGAGGAACAGCGTGTGGCCATCGGCCGCAGCCGCCTTGAGCTGCTGCGCCGCGATCTGCCCGCCCGCGCCGGGGCGGTTGTCCACCAGCACCGTGGTGCCCAGCACGTCCTTGAGCCGGTCGGCCAGCAGGCGTGCGATGGCATCCGTGCCGCCGCCCGGCGGAAAGCCCACCAGGATGCGGATGGCCTGCCCGGGCTGTGCCCAGGCCAGCGGAGCCAGGGCCGACGAGGCGGCAACGGCAGTCACTGCGCCAGCGGCGCGCAGCGCCCCGGTCAGCAGTTGGCGGCGGGAGGATGTCATGGCGCGGCTCCGGCGAACGGGGGGATCAGCCCAGGCGTGCGTTCAGGCGTGCATTCAAGCGCGCCTGGTGGCCTGCGAGCTGCTTGCGCACCTGGGCCGGCGCCGTGCCGCCCAGGGTGTTGCGCGCATTGAGCGAGCCTTCCAGGCTGAGCGCCTCGAAGACGTCGGCCTCGATGCCGGGATTGAAGGCCTGCAGTTCGGCCAGCGGCAGCTCGGTCAGGTCCACGCCCTTTTGCGAGGCCAGCTTGACGGCATGGGCCACGGTCTCGTGCGCGTCGCGGAAGGGCAGGCCCTTCTTGACCAGGTAGTCGGCCAGGTCGGTGGCCGTGGCATAGCCCTTGAGTGCGGCGGCGCGCATGGCTTCGGCGTTGACGGTGATGCCGCCCTTCTTGCCGCCCGTGGCCGGGTCGGCCTGGCCGCCGATCATCTCGGCGAAGATGCGCAGCGTGTCCTTCAGGGTGTCCACGGTGTCGAACAGCGGCTCCTTGTCTTCCTGGTTGTCCTTGTTGTAGGCCAGGGGCTGGCCCTTCATCAGGGTGATCAGGCCCATCAGGTGGCCGACCACGCGGCCGGTCTTGCCGCGTGCCAGTTCGGGCACGTCGGGGTTCTTCTTCTGCGGCATGATCGACGAGCCCGTGGTGAAGCGGTCGGCGATGCGGATGAAGCCGAAGTTCTGGCTCATCCAGATGATCAGCTCTTCGGACAGGCGGCTCACGTGCACCATGCACAGGCTGGCGGCCGAGGTGAATTCGATGGCGAAGTCGCGGTCGCTGACGCCGTCCAGCGAGTTCTGGCAGACGCCTTCCATGCCCAGGGTGCGGGCCACGCGCTCGCGGTCCAGCGGGTAGGTGGTGCCGGCCAGGGCCGCGCTGCCCAGCGGCAGCACGTTGACGCGGCGGCGCAGGTCCAGCATGCGCTCGGCGTCGCGCTTGAACATTTCCACATAGGCCAGCAGGTGGTGGGCAAAGCTCACGGGCTGGGCCACCTGCAGGTGGGTGAAGCCGGGCAGGATCACGTCCACGTTCTTCTCGGCCACTTCGACCAGGGACAGCTGCAGCTCGCCGAGCAGGCCTTCGATGAGGTCGATCTCGCCGCGCAGCCACAGACGCACGTCGGTGGCCACCTGGTCATTGCGGCTGCGGCCCGTGTGCAGGCGCTTGCCGGCGTCGCCGACCAGCTGGGTCAGGCGGGCCTCGATGTTCAGGTGCACGTCTTCCAGGTCGAGCTTCCACTCGAACTGGCCGGACTCGATTTCCTGCGTGATCTGAGCCATGCCCTTGCGGATGGACTCGTGGTCGGCGGCGGCGATGATGCCCTGGGCCGCCAGCATCTCGGCATGCGCCAGGCTGCCCGTGATGTCGGCCTGCCACAGGCGCTTGTCGAAGAACACGCTGGAGGTATAGCGCTTGACCAGATCGCTCATCGGCTCTTCAAAGAGAGCGGACCAGGCCTGGGCCTTGGTGTCGAGCTGGTTGTGCGAGGCGGACGTTGGTTGATTGGCAGACATGTGAGGACGCGATCTTCGATTAGGCGGTGCAGGCGGCGGGCGGCACGCCCCCGCGCGGGCAGGAAGCGAAGATTCTATCGACCTGGGCGGCGCCACGCCCGTGCAGGGGCCTGCATGGGCGGTGTGACCGCTGTGCAGGCCCGCCCGGCATGACCATAATCCGGGCATGCGGCGCGAACCCCACCCGCCGAAACACTACCTGCCGCCCCTTGCCGACCCAGCCGACCCCCACCACCGCCCCGCCGCCCCTGCCTGCGGCGCTGGTCTTCGACGCCTGCAACGTCGGCGTGGTACTGCGCGCCGTGCTCTTCGTGCAGGCCGTGGCGGCCACGGCTGCGATGTTCGGCGCCGACTCGCTGCTGCAGTGGCTGGAGAACATGGCCCTGCTGACCGGCGCCAGCCTGCCCGGCACCCTGGTCTGGCTGGTGGCGGCCTGCCTGCTCAAGCATCCGCTGCAGCGCCTGCCGTCCACCGGGCAGTACGCGGCCGGCGTGCTGCTGGGCATGGCGGCCGGGCTGTATGCCTGCGCCATGCTGCAACTGGCCGGCGGCACCAGCGCTCCCTGGCTGGCCAGCGCCATGTCCGGCGGACTGCTGGCGGCCCTGCTGGTGGCCGCCCTGGTGCTGCGCGCACGCGGCCACACCCCCGCCGACACGCAGGCGCGGCTGGCCGAGCTGCAGTCGCGCATACGTCCGCATTTCCTGTTCAACACGCTCAACAGCGCCATCGCCCTGGTGCGCGCCGAGCCCGCCAAGGCCGAGGCCCTGCTGGAAGACCTCAGCGACCTGTTCCGCTACGCATTGGCCGAGCCGCACAGCACGACCACGCTGGCCGAGGAGATCGAGCTGGCCCAGCGCTACCTGGCCATCGAGCAGGTGCGCTTTGGCGAACGGCTGCAGGTGCGCTGGCAACTGGACCCTGCCGCCCACGGCGCCCTGCTGCCGCCGCTGCTGCTGCAGCCGCTGGTGGAAAACGCCATACGCCATGGCGTGGAGCCCAGCGCACGCGGCGGCAAGCTGCAGGTGCGCACCGAGCGCCGTGGCGATCTGGTGGAGGTGCGCATCACCAACACCCTGCCCACCGAGATCGATTCCGCCAGCGCAGCTGGCACGCGCGGCAACGGCATTGCGCTGGCCAATGTGCGCGCCCGGCTGTCGCTGCTGCACGACCTGCAGGCCCACCTCACGGCGCGCACGCTCAAGGGCCATTTCGTGGTACGCATCAGCCTGCCGCTGGCTGCGCCTGCCAGCCACCCCACGAAGGCCGTATCGAAGAAGAAGGACCATGCACATCCTGATCGTTGACGACGAAGCCCTGGCCCGCGCGCGACTGCGCACCCTGCTGGCCGATGTGGAAGCCTGCACGGGCACCGGCCCGCACCAGGTCAGTGAAGCGGCAGACGCGCGCCAGGCCATGGCCGTGCTGCAGGCGCCGGGCCCCCGCGCCGTGGAACTGGCGCTGCTGGACATCCACATGCCGGGCCAGGACGGCCTGGCCCTGGCGCACGCACTGCGCCGCCTGCCGCTGCCGCCTGCCGTGGTCTTCGTCACCGCCCATGCCGGCCATGCGGTCGAGGCCTTCGACCTGGACGCCGCCGACTACCTGACCAAGCCCGTGCGCCGCGAGCGCCTGCAGCAGGCCCTGGCCAAGGCCGCACGCACGGCGGTGCACCAGACGGCCGAGCGCGACAGCGGCCCCGTGCTGCTGATACAGGACCGGGGCACCACCGTGCGCCTGCCCCTGTCCGAAGTGCTCTACCTCAAGGCCGAACAGAAATACGTGACCGTGCGCACCGTGGGCCGCAGCTACATCCTCGACGGCGCCCTGGCCGACCTGGAAACCCGCCACGCCGACCACCTGCTGCGCGTGCACCGCAACGCCCTCGTGGCCCGCAGCGCCCTGCGCGCCCTGGAACGCCACGACGACCCCACCGAAGGCGAAGGCTGGGCCCTGCGCCTGCACGGCATCCCCGAACTGCTCATGGTCTCGCGCCGCCAGCTCCCCCAGGTCCGCGCCGCCATCCGCGACGAAGGACAGCCCGGCTGACGATGAAAGGCTGAGGACAGCGCTCCGCGCCTAAAAGCGCGCCCCCAACACAAGCATGGCCCAACGCGAGGGACACCGAGCAAGGGCCTATGCCGGCCGCGCCGCCCCGCAGCGAGGGTGTCGTCCCCCTCCGCGAAGCGAGAAGGGGGAAGCCGCGAAGCGGCTCAGGGGGTCAAGCCATCTTTCTAGACAGATCCCACATCGCATCCACCAGCAAATCGACGTCCCGCGCGTCATGCCACAGGTGCGTGGAGACGCGCACGCCGTAGTGGTCTGCCGCCGCGCCGATCACGGGGAAGTTGGAGTTGCGGATCACGAAGCCCTGCGGATAGTCGCTGAGCATGCGCGCCACGAAGGTCGATGACTTGGTCCCGTTCATCACGTCGTCCTTGTTCTGGAACGGGTTGAAGCAGGTCAGCGCCGACAGCAGCTTGGGATCGTCCTTGGGCGAGTACAGCGAGTCCACGCCCCAGCGCTCGACGATCTTTTCCTTGAGGTAGGACGACAGCGTCAGGTCATAGGTCTCGATCTTCTTGCGGCCGATGCTGTCCCACTGCGTGCAGGCCTGGGCCAGCGCCATGAACATGGGCGTGTGCACGCTGCCGCAGGAGGTGACCGAGGCGGCGATGTCGTAGGTCTCCTTGGCCGTGGTCGTGCGCTCCAGCGCCGGGTAGGCGCTGGTGTGCACCGGGTACCACTTGGGCAGGGGCAGCGGGTTGGAGGCGCGCATCTTGTTGCGGATGATGAGGATGCCCGTCGAGCCCGGGCCGCACTGCCACTTGTGGCCCGCGCCGGACATGAAGTCCATGCCCAGCTCCGCATAGTTGTAGGCCATCATGCCCGGCAGGTGGGCGCCGTCCACGATGCTGATCAGGCCATGCGCCTTGACCACGCCCATCAGGTCGGCAATGGGCAGCATGGTGCCGGTCTTGTAGGTGGGCGAGGACCACATCATGGCGCGCACGCGCTTGCCCTGGGCCTTGAGCGCGCGGATGCGCTCGTCGAATAGGTTCACGTAGGTGGCCGCCGTCTGGTTGTTGCCCACGGGCAGCGCAATGCGCGAGACCTCGATGCCGTAGCGGTCCTGCGCGATCTTCAGCGGCGTGTCGCCGCCGCCGTGCTCGTGGTTGGTGGTGACCACCACGTCGCCACGCTGCCAGTCGATGCCCAGGATGGCATGGCACATGCCCGAGGAGGTATTGGCCGAGAAGGCCAGCTCGTCGGCATCCACGCCAAAGCCCGGCGCCACCTGCTTGCGCAGGTCCAGCAGGTTGCTGTAGCCATTGCCAGAGTCGGCGGCCTTCTTGCGGTTTTCGGTATCGAACACATCGAGCACCAGCTTGGGCATGGAGCCGGCCGTGCCGATGTTCATGTAGGTCTTCTCGGGCTTGAGGATGAACATGCTCTGCACGTCGGTCCAGAAGGCCTCGTCGCGCATGAGCTGCTCGCGCAGCGCGGCGGCCGAGGTCTGGGCGTTTCCGCTGCCGCAGGCGGCCAGCAGCGGGCCCAGCGTGGCGGCGCCGGTGCCGTAGCCCAGCATGCGCAGGAAGTCGCGGCGCTTGGAAGTCCAGCGCGCGGGATAGCCGGATTCGCCGGCGGCCGCAGTGGCGGTCAGGGATGTGGCCTGCTCGGCCGCGATCTGGGGGTGTCGTGCGTTCATGCGGTCCTCCTGTCGTTGCGCAAGCGGTCAGCGGCGGCCGACGATGGCCGAGATTTCGATCTTCACATCGCGCGGCAGGCGCGCCACCTCCACCGTGGCCCGAGCGGGGGCGCCGGTCTTGAAGTACTCGCCATAGACCTTGTTCATGGCGGCGAACTCGTTGAGGTCCTTCATGAAGACCGAGGTGGACAGCACATCCTCGTAGCCCAGTCCCTGGGACTTGAGCTTGGCGCCGATGTGGTCCAGCACGGCGCGCGTCTGCTCTTCGATGGTGGCGCCCTGGATGGCCGTGCCCTGTGCGTTCAGCGGCAGCACGCCCGAGAAGTAGATGGTGTTGCCATGCGCCACCATCTGCGAGTACGGGCCGATGGCCGGGTAGATCTGCGTGGTGGACAGCACCTCGCGCTTGTTGGGCGCAGCGCAACCCACCAGCGCCGCCGCCGTCACCGCCACCCCGCATGCCAGCGCCATGCGCCCCAGGTTCGTTCGAATATCCATGGTATTGCCCTTCTCAAACAAAAATACAAGCTGCCACTGCCGTGCCACGCATTACTGCATTGGCGTTATGGAAACACTTTGTCACCATTAACCCAGTCCTCAGAGGTGACCTGAATCATCGATACAAAATGATTCGAATTCGTGATTTCACGGAGAAATTCTAGGCAGGGATCTGGGGCATTCGATAATGAATTTTCCCCTACGCACCACTACGCACACGGACCCACGCAGTGCTACGCAGCCCTTCAACATTCTTTGAAAACAATGGTTTGGCACGGAATCTGCTCAACAGCAAGCAGCACATCAGGCATCAGAGGGACGGCGCACCACAATACGGCAAAACGATTATCCAAAACCCCAAAAAGGGGAGTACGCACCAAGAAAATGCATCTCGGATTTCCAGTATCCATGGGATATTGTTTCGCACCCAAAAACTATTTTCCATGGTGTTTCCCTTGGGATATTCAAACGCCTTTTCACGCGCGCGTGAATCTGTGTGGATATACGGGGCGCGCAGGCCATTGGAAAATACAGCGCCTGCCATTCAAAGGCCGTCGCCCTGGCGCTGGCGGCATGCGCGCAAGCCCTGTTGACAAGGCCCGGCCACTGGGCGGAAAAGATCGTCGGTGCACCCCACACAGGCTTCCATGCAACTTCCGCTGAAACTTGCACTTCTGTCGATTGCCGCCATCGCGCTCGCCCTGGGCCTGGTCGCGGCGACCGTGCAGCACCAGACCCTGGAGCTGGCCCACCAGGAACGGGAACTGGTCGAGACCGCCTACCTGCACAGCAAGGAGACGGAGCTGCGCCACTACGTCCAGCTGGCGACCACGGCGCTGACGCGCATCAAGTCCAGCGGCGAGGAGCAATCCGTGCAGCGGCGCCAGGCGCTGGATACGCTGTCGCGCATGCAGTTCGGCGAGGACGGCTACTTCTTTGTCTACGACGAACACGGCAACGTGCTGCTGGATGCGCGCCAGATGGGCCTGTCGGGCGTGGACCTGTGCGATCCCAACAGCCCCGGCGGCGCAGGACCCGCCAGGATCATCCTGGACGCCGCGCGCAGCGGCGGCGGCCTGGTGCGCTACCAGTGGCAAAAGCCGTCGTCGCTGCGCACCGAGGCCAAGCTCGCCTACGTGGCCACGGTGCCCGAATGGGGCTGGTCGCTGGGCACGGGCCTGTACCTGGACGATGTGGAGCAGGCGCTGCGCCAGATCGACGAAAGCGCCCAGGCCAACATCGCGGCCACGCGCTGGCGCATCTTCGGCATTGCGGCGCTGTGCATCGTGCTCATCGGCGTGGCGGGGCTGGTCTTCAATCTCAGCGATCACCGCGTGTCCAGCAACAAGCTGCAGCGGCTGGCCCAGCGCGTGGTGCATTCGCAGGAAGAGGAACGCACGCGCGTGGCGCGCGACCTGCATGACGGCGTGGTGCAGGTGCTGGTCTCCTCCAAGTTCCTGCTGGAGACGGCCCAGGCCCAGCTCAGGCGGCTGGCCGCGCAGGACCCGGCCACGGCCCAGCGCATGGTGGACCAGGGCCTGGAGCAGCTCAACCACGCGCTGGTGGAGATACGGCGTGTCTCCCACGGCCTGCGCCCCGCCCTGCTGGACGACCTGGGCCTGGCCCCGGCCCTGGCGCTGATGAGCCAGCAGATGCAGGCCGAGGACGGCCTGCGCATGCAGTTCGGCTGCCGCGGCGAGACGCGCTTTCTGCCGCCCAGCCATGCCACGGCCCTGTTCCGCGTGGCCCAGGAGGCCGTGACGAATGCGCAAAACCATGCCCAGGCCACGCGCATCGATGTCAGCCTGCACTTTCAGCGCCGCCGCGTGGTGCTGCAGGTCAGCGACGACGGCCAGGGCTTCGACATGCGCCGCGTGCAGCGCGACCGCCAGGGCGGCATCGGCCTGCGCAACATGCGCGAGCGCATCGAAGGCCTGGGCGGCCACCTGTCCATCAGTTCGGGGCGCCGGGGCACCCGGCTGGTCGCCGTGCTCTACCGCGATGGCGGCATGCCGCTGTCTCCCTCACCGGAATTCGAACTCCCACGGGCCGCTGCATGAACCCCATGATCCGCATCCTCCTGGTGGACGACCACCCTCTCGTGCGCGACGGCGTGTCCATGCGCCTGCAGGCCACGGACCATATCCGTGTGGTGGGCGAGGCCGCCAGCGTGGACCAGGCCCTGCCGCTGGCCCGCGAGCTGTCGCCCGACCTGGTGGTCACCGACATCCGCATGCCGGGCGCCAGCGGCATCGACCTGGCCGCGCTGTTCCGCGATCAGTTCCCGCTGGTGCGCGTGCTGGTGCTGTCCATGCACGAAGACCCCGAATACGTGCGCCGCGCCGTGGCGCTGGGCGCGCGCGGCTATGTGCTCAAGGACGCGCCTGCACAGCAGCTCATCGAGGCCATAGACCGGGTCTACGCCGGCGGCCTGTATTTCAGCCCCGGCCTGCAGCCCGTGGCCGAGGAAGACGGCGGCGCGTCCGGGCCCCGGCGCGCCCTCACGCCGCGCGAGGCCAGCGTGCTGCAGTGGATATCGGAGGGCCGCTCCAACAAGGAGATTGCGGCGCTGATGGGCACCTCGGTGCGTACCGTGGAAACCCACCGCCTGCACCTGCGCCGCAAGCTGCGCATCGACGGCCATGCGGCCTTCATCAAGTACGCGGTGGATTACGCCGACCTGCTGGGGACGGCGCCCCAGGAAGCCCGCGCAGGCTAGGACTCGCGCCTCAGCCTCAGTGCGCGTGCGCCGCGCGGCTGACCACGGTGACCAGCACGATGCCCAGCATCAGCCAGCCCACCTGGGCCACGGTCTCTCGCGCGCTCAGGCGCTTTTGCAGCTGGGGAATCAGGTCGGCCAGCGCCACGTAGATGAAGCTGCTGGAGGCCACGGCCAGGAAGTACGGCAGCAGTTCCTGCAGCTGTCCCACCAGGAAATAGCCGCCAATGCCACCCAGCGTGGTCACGGCCCCGGCCATGGACACCTTGATCAGCGCCACGCGCCGGTTGGAGCTGGACTGGCGCAGCACCACGATGTCGCCCATGTGGTGCGGCACTTCGTGGGCCAGCACCGACACCGCCGCGATCAGCCCCAGGCGCATGTCGGCCATGAAGGCGGAGGCGATCAGCACGCCATCGCCGAAGCAGTGCACGCTGTCGCCGGTCAGCACGGCCCAGCCGCCGTGGCGGTGGCCATGATGGTGATCATGGGAATGGTCATGGGCGTGGCCCTGGTGATCGTGATGTTGGTGATGATCGTGCTCATGGGCCGGCGGCGCGCCGTGCTCATGCCCGTGGTGCCACAGCTCGGCCTTGGACAGCAGGAAAAAGAACACCAGGCCCACCAGCAGCGTCACGAACAGGTCATGCGCCCCGGCCTCGCTCTCGAAGGCTTCGGGCAAGAGGTGCATGAAGGCCGTGGCCAGCAGCGCGCCCGCCGCCAGGCTCAACAGCCGCTGCGGCATCATGCCCGGCGAGCGATTGCCTCCCAGCCCCATCAACAACGCGGCCACCCAGACGCTGCCAATACCGGCGGCCAGGGTGGCCAGAATGATTGCTACCAATGTCATAGCGATTTGTGCTTCAACCGTATGCCCTTGCAGGCGAAACCCGCGAATTCTCGCAGAAAGACAGGCCCCATCGCAGCCGTGGCCTGCGATCCCATGAAGGAAGCAGGCCACGGTGTCGGGCGCCCTCGGTTTCAGCCTACAGAAGCTGTCAAGCCCCCCTGCGCAAAAAAGCTCAGGGCGCGACGCCGTTCTTGTTGAACCAGGCCAGCATTTTCTGCCAACCGTCGCGCGCAGCCTGCTCGCGGTAGCTGGGCCGGTAGTCGGCATGGAAGGCGTGCGGCGCCTCCGGGTAGATCACGAACTCCGAGGCCTTGGCCGCTGCCGAGCCCTGCTTGAGCGCCTCGCGCATGCGCTCCACGGACTCCAGCGGAATGCCCGTGTCCTGCCCGCCATACAGGCCCAGCACCGGCGCCTTGAGGCTGGAGACCAGCTCCAGCGGATGGCGTGGCTGCAGCGCGGTCTTGGCGCCTTCCAGCCGGCCGTACCAGGCCACTCCGGCCTTGACCGGGCCATGGGCCGCATACAGCCAGGTGATGCGCCCGCCCCAGCAAAAGCCCGTGATGGCCACGCGCGCCGTATCGCCGCCCTGCGTGCCGGCCCATTGCACGGCGCCGTCCAGGTCGGCCATGACCTGCTCGTCGGGCACCTTGGAGACCAGCTCGCTCATGAGCTTGGCGATGTCGGTATAGGTCTTGGGATCGCCCTGGCGCGCATACAGATCGGGGGCAATGGCCAGGTAGCCGGCACGCGCCAGGCGGCGGCAGGTGTCGGCAATGTATTCGTGCACGCCGAAGATCTCGGAGATCACCAGCACCACGGGCACATTCTTCTTGCCCGCGGGCGCGGCGCGGTAGGCGGGCACCTTGAAGCCGTTCACGGTGAAATGCACCTCGCCGGCCGTCAGGCCGTCGGCGGGCGTGGAGATGGCGGTCTGCGCCATGAGCGGCGTGGCCGCTGCGGCATAACCCAGGCCCAGGGCCGTCTGCAATGCCAGGCGCCGCGTGGGCCCCTCTTCGCTGCTGCGCCCCGGAACCAGGGCCTTCAGGTCTTGCTGCTGATCGTCACGCATGCATCTCTCCTTGGTGGTGGTTGAGAACCGGCCAAGTCTACGATGCCTGCGTGAAGCTCAATGCGCCTTGTCCCAGTTGGGTCCCAGGCCCACCTCGGCGAGCAGCGGCACCTTCAGGTCGGCCACGCCGGCCATCAGGCGCGGGATCTCGGTGCGCACCCAGTCCGACTCGCCTTCGGGCAGCTCGAACACCAGTTCGTCGTGCACCTGCATGATGACGCGGACCTCGGACTGCCTGGCATCGAGCTCGGCCTGCACCGCCACCATGGCCTTCTTGATCAGGTCGGCCGCCGTGCCCTGCATGGGCGCGTTGATGGCCTGGCGTTCGGCCGCCTTCTTGCGCGGGCCGCTGCCGCCGTTGATGTCCACCAGGTACAGGCGGCGGCCGAAGACGGTTTCCACGTAGCCGTGGTCGCGCGCGAATTCCACCGTCTCGTCCATATAGCGCTTGACGCCCGGATAGCGCTGGAAATAGCGGTCGATGTAGGCGGCCGCGGCCTTGGTCTCTATGCCCAGGTTCTTGGCCAGGCCAAAGCTGCTCATGCCGTAGATCAGCCCGAAGTTGATGACCTTGGCATAGCGGCGCTGCTCGCTGCTGACCTGCTCCAGCTCCACGTTGAAGACTTCCGATGCCGTGGCACGGTGCACGTCGCGGCCTTCGTGGAAGGCACGCAGCAGGGACTCGTCGCCCGACAGGTGGGCCATGATGCGCAGCTCGATCTGCGAGTAGTCGGCGCTGGCGATCACATGGCCGGGCGCGGCAATGAAGGCCTCGCGCACGCGCCGGCCTTCGGGCGTGCGGATGGGGATGTTCTGCAGGTTGGGGTCGTTGCTGGACAGGCGCCCCGTCACGGCCACGGCCTGGGCGTAGTGCGTGTGCACGCGGCCCGTGCGCGGCAGCGCCAGCTGGGCCAGCTTGTCGGTATAGGTGCCCTTGAGCTTGGACAGGCTGCGGTGCTCCAGCAGCTTGGCGGGCAGCGGATAGTCCTCGGCCAGCTTCTCCAGCACCTCTTCGTCGGTGCTGCGTGCGCCGGTGGCCGTCTTCTTGACCACGGGCATGCCCAGCTTGTCGAAGAAGATTTCGCCCAGCTGCTTGGGGCTGGCCAGGTTGAAGGGCTGGCCCGCGATGTCGTAGGCCTCCTGCTCCAGCTGCACGATGCGCTGGCCCAGGTCGTTGCTCTGCCTGGCCAGCGTGGCGGCATCGATGAGTACGCCGTTGCGCTCTATGCGGAACAGGGCCTCGCTGGTGGCGATCTCCAGCTCGTAGACGCCGCGCAGGCCGTCGTTGGCCTGCAGCTGCGGCCACAGCACGCGGTGCACGTCCAGGGTCTGGTCGGCATCTTCGCAGGCATAGGCGGCAGCCTTGTCCACGGGCACCTGGGCGAACGGGATCTGGTGGGCGCCCTTGCCGCACAGGTCTTCATAGCTGATGCCCGTGCGGTTGGTGTGGCGCAGCGCCAGGCTGGCCAGGCCGTGCGGGCGGTGCACTTCCAGCACATAGCTTTGCAGCATGGTGTCGTGCACATAGCCCTGCACCTCGATGCCGGCATTGGCGAAGACATGGCGGTCGTACTTGACGTGCTGGCCCAGCTTGGGCCGGGCCGCATCCTCCAGCCAGGGCTTGAGGCGCTGCAGCACCTCGTCGGCCGGCAGTTGCTCTGGCGCGTCGGGGCCGGCATGGCGCAGGGGGATGTAGGCAGCGGCGCCGGGCTCCACGCTCAGCGAGATGCCCACGATCTCGGCACGCATCTCGTCCAGCGAGGTGGTTTCGGTATCCAGGGCCGTGAGTTCGGCGGCGTTGATCTTGGCCAGCCACTGGTCGAACGCTTCCCAGGTCAGCACCACGTCATAGTCCAGCGGGCGCTGCTGGACGGCCTCGGCCTCGGTGGTGGCGTCGTCGGATTCGGCCTGCTCCTGGGCAAACATGTCGCCCGTGGACTGGTCGGCACGCGGCTTGGCCGCTGGCTTGCGGCCGGCCTTGACGGCCTCCAGCGCATCGGGCTCGGGCGCGGCACCGCCGAGCATGCGCGCCAGGCCCTTGAAGCCGTAGCGCTCATAGAAGTCGCGCAGCGGCGCGGTATCGGGCTCGCGCGGCGCCAGCGCGTCGAGCACCGGCAGGGTGGGCACTTCGGCGGTCAGGTCGCAGTCGGTCTTCATGGTGACCAACTGGCGGCTCAGCGCCAGCTGGCCCGAGGCGATGGCATCGCGCAGGTTCTGGCCGGCCACGCCCTTGATGCCGTCGGCCGCAGCAATCAGGCCGTCGAGCGAGCCGTGCTCGGCCAACCACTTGACGGCCGTCTTGGGGCCCACCTTGGACACGCCGGGCACATTGTCCACGGCATCGCCGACCAGGGCCTGGTAGTCGATCATCTGCGTGGGCGGCACGCCGAACTCGGCCGTCACGCCGGCCACGTCGCGGCGCTTGCCGCTCATGGTGTCCATCACCATGATGTGGGAGTCCACCAGCTGGGACAGGTCCTTGTCTCCACTGGAGATGACCACGTTCACGCCCTGGGCGGCGGCCGTCTTGGCCAGGGTGCCGATCACGTCGTCGGCCTCCACGCCCTGGATGGCCAGCACGGGCCAGCCCAGCAGGCGCACCACTTCATGGATGGGCTCGATCTGCGAGCGCAGATCGTCGGGCATGGGCGAGCGGTGCGCCTTGTATTCGGGGTAGAGCGTGTCGCGGAAGGTGGGTCCGCTGGTATCGAACACGCAGACGGCGTAGTCGGCCGCCACTTCCTTCCTGATCGCCTGGAGCATGTTGATCATGCCGCGGATGGCGCCCGTGGCAGGGCTTTCCGGGTTGCCGGGCTCGGCGCGCAGGTCCGGCATGGCGTGGTAGGCGCGGTAGAGGTAGCTGGAGCCGTCGATCAGCACCAGGGTCTTGGAATTGCTCATGCGCCGATTGTGCACGCGCCGGCAGGGTGACAGGGCGGGACAGCGCCCGCTGCAAGTTCTACAATGGAGCCTATGCGCGCCGCTCCACTTTTCATCTTCCTGACCCTGGCCGCCAGCTCCGTGCTGGCCCAGAACCCCACGCCTGCCCCGGCTGCCTCCACCGCTCCTGCGGCGGCGACCGAGCAGACCGCGCCGGACACGGCCAAGCCCGAGGGCCGCGACCGAACCAACCAGCGCGTGGAACACATCCATGTGGAAGATGGCGGCAGCCGCGTTGACGAGCTGCGCGTGGGCGGCCAGACCCGCAGCATCACCGTGCAGCCCAAGGTCGGCGACATGCCTTCGTATGAAGTGCAGTCCAACGACGGCGCCCGTTCCTCGCGCAACCGCGGCGATGGCGACGGCACCAACGGCACGCGCGTCTGGAACCTCAAGAAGTTCTGATCCTCACCGGACTGTCCGGGCCCCCGGCCCGGCGGCATCCCAGGGGGCAGCACCTGACGGCGCTGCCCTCTTTCCATATCTGACGACAACGATTTCCGCCGCGCCCTGAAGGCCGGCAATGCAACATGGCCGTTTTCACCGAAGTCTCCGACAAAGACGCGCGCGAGCTGCTGCGCCGCATGTCCCTGGGTTCCTTCAAGGAGCTGCGCGGCATCCAGGGCGGCATAGAGAACACCAACTACTTTCTCACCACCGAACAGGGCGAGTGGGTGCTGACGCTGTTCGAGCGCCTGACGGCCGAGCAACTGCCCTTCTACCTGTACCTGATGAAGCACCTGGCGCAGGCCGGCATTCCCGTGCCCGACCCGCAGGCCGAGACCCGCAGCGGCGACATCCTGCTGAGCGTGTGCGGCAAGCCGGCCTCCATCGTCAACCGCCTGCCCGGCAAGAGCGAGCTGGCGCCCCAGCCCGCGCACTGCGCCGCCGTGGGCGAGATGCTGGCGCGCATGCACCTGGCCGGACGCGACTACGATCGCCAGCAGCCCAATCTGCGCAGCCTGCCCTGGTGGAACGAGACCGTGCCCACGGTCATCCCGCACATAGACGCACCCACGGCCGACCTGCTGCGATCCGAGCTGGCCTTCCAGAACCATGTGGCCGCCTCGCCCGCGTATGCGGCGCTGCCGCGCGGCCCCGTGCACGCCGACCTGTTCCGCGACAACGTGATGTTCGAGGGCGAGCGCCTGACCGGCTTCTTCGACTTCTACTTCGCGGGCGTGGACAGCTGGCTGTTCGACCTGGCCGTGTGCCTCAACGACTGGTGCATCGAACACGCCACCGGCGCCCATGACGCCACCAAGGCCAAGGCCATGATTGATGCCTATCAATCGGTACGCCCCCTGACCGCCGCCGAGCGCGAGCTGTTCAACCCCATGCTGCGCGCGGGCGCGCTGCGCTTTTGGATTTCCCGCCTGTGGGATTTCCACCTGCCGCGCGAGGCCTCCATGCTCGTTCCCCACGACCCCACCCATTTCGAGCGCGTGCTGCGCCAGCGCCTGGCCCACCCGGTGGCGCTGGACTGACGTCCGAAGACCGCCACAGCGCGGCCGACAGAGGGCTTTGCGGTCCACGGGCCGCGCGTCCTCGGGTACAGTCCCCGTTCGGGCGCCAGCGGCGCGGCCCATGCCAGAGGCCATGCCCCATCCAGGCGCCCCGACTTCCTCACCCCATGAAACTTCTCATCGTTCCCGCCCGTACCGGCCTGCAATGGGTGCAGCAGGGCATCCGCACCTTCCGCCAGCAGCCGCTGGCACTGGCGGCGCTGTTCTTTCTGTCGATGGCGGCCATGTCGCTGGTCACGGTGCTGCCGCTGATCGGCCCCGTGATCGCGCTGGGCCTGCTGCCTGCCACCTCGCTGGCCATGATGGTGGCGGCGGCCGAGGCATCGCACGGGCGTGCGCCCACGCCGGCCCTGCTGCTGGTGGCCTTTCGTACCGGGCGCCAGCGCCTGAACTCCATGCTCACGCTGGGCGCCATGTATGCGGCAGGCTTCCTGCTGATCATGGGCCTGTCCATGCTGGTGGACGACGGCCAGTTTGCCAATGTCTACCTGGGCGGCGAGCCGCTGACGCGCGAGATCGCCGAGTCGCCCGACTTCCAGGCCGCCATGTGGCTGAGCATGGGCCTGTACCTGCCGCTGTCCCTGCTGTTCTGGCACGCGCCGGGGCTGGTGCACTGGCACAACGTGCCCCCGGTCAAGGCCGTGTTCTTCAGCCTGGTGGCCTGTGTGCGCAACATCGGCGCGCTGGTGGTCTTCGGCCTGAGCTGGATGGGCGTGTTCATCGTGGCCGGCATCGTGATGGCCCTGATCTCGGCCGTGCTGGCCCAGGTGCTGGGCAGCATTGCCAACGGCCTGATGATCGGCACGGCCATGCTGCTGGCCGCCATGTTCTTCACCTCCATCGTCTTCACCTTCCGTGACTGCTTTGCAGCGCCCGATGAAAGCGATGGCAGCGACGCCATCGGCACCGAGCCGCCTGCGCCACCCGGACTGTCAGGCTGAGCGCTTCGCCACTGCACCCCACAAAGCCCCTTTCAAGGGGCTTTTTCTTTGGACCTTTCTTCGGACCCTTCTTCGGCTCCCTCTTCGCGCCTCTTCTTTGTTTTTTTGACTGGCCGTATCGCCTGGCACCCCTCGCCTGGCGGCTGTCATATGACGCTGTCACGGTTTCGTCATGCGGATGCCATCGCTCTGTCACACCGGCTGCCTAGCATGCCGTGCGGATGTCAAGCCAGCGAGTGCGCGGCGGCATCCCGGCCCATCCCGCCCCTGATGGGTTGACGCTGACAAACCCATAACGGAAGCCCCATGTCCCAATCCACGATGCTCTCCCGCCGCAAGGCGCTGCAATTCCTGACCGGCGCCCCCCTGCTGCCGCTCGGCTCCGCCGTGTCCGCCACCGGCCTGCTGACCGCCTGCGGCGGCAGTGACGACGGCCCCGCGAAGAACTATGTGGCGGCCAGCTTCACCTCCATGGCAGCGCCCACGCTGGCCAACCCCCAGGCCATGGCCAAGATGACCGTGGCCTCGCAGCTCAAGGTGCAGTTCAGCGACAACAGCGAGCAGAGCTTCGACCTGGGCTACCAGCCCTTCTTCGTGACCGGCGATGAAGTGTCCGACGGCAAGGGCGGCAAGATCCTGGCCGGCGGCTACTACGACATCAACAACAACAAGATCATCGACCGCACCGTGGCCGGCAGCGAGCGCCACTTCTTCTCCGATTCGCCCGACGGCACCTCGCTGCTGACCGTGCCCAATGCCAAGGTGGACGGCGTCAAGGGCAAGCCCGTGTTCGCCGTGGTGCAGTTCGAATACACCACCTGGGCGCAGGACGGCAAGACCGACATGTACGGCAAGCTGCCTTCGCCCATCGCCGTGCTGACGCTGGACCAGGACCAGACCACGGGCAAGCTCAGCCTGGTCAAGTACCACAACGTGGACACCTCCAAGGTGCACGGCCTGTGGATCACCTGCGGCGCCAGCCTGTCGCCCTGGGGCACCCATCTGTCCAGCGAAGAGTACGAGCCCGACGCCTTCGCCACCGGCAATGCCCAGCTGCTGGCCTTCAGCCAGAACCTGTATGGCGACCAGAACAAGGCCAACCCCTACCACTACGGCCACATGCCCGAAGTGACGGTCAACGTGGACGGCACGGCCAGCATCAAGAAGCATTTCTGCATGGGCCGCATCTCGCACGAGCTGGTCCAGGTCATGCCCGACCAGCGCACGGCGCTGATGGGCGACGACGCCACCAACAGCGGCTACTTCGTCTTCGTGGCCGACAAGGAAAAGGACCTGTCCTCGGGTTCGCTGTACGTGGCCAAGGTGGGCGCGGGCTTCTCCATCGACCCCGCATCGGGCAGCGCCGCCGCGCTGACCTGGATCAAGCTGGGCTCGGCCACCAGCGCCGAGATCGAGCAGCTGGCCAACACGCTCAAGCCCACGGACATCATGACCGTGGCCAAGACCGATCCGAGCGACGCCAGCTACACCAAGATCACGGCCAACGGCAAGGTCGAGTGGATCAAGATCAACCCCGGCATGGACAAGGCTGCCGCCTTCCTGGAAACCCACCGCTACGCAGCCTTCAAGGGCGCGAGCATGGGCTTCACCAAGATGGAAGGCACGACCGTCAACGCCAAGGACAAGGTGGCCTACTCGGCCCTGCAGAACTGCGAAAAGTCCATGGTGGCCGGTGATGCGCTGAACGTGGCCGGCAACGGCGTGTCCATCCCCAAGCAGCTCAAGGCCGGCGCCGTGATGGCACTGAACCTGCGCGGCGGCCAGAAGGACACGGCAGGCGCCGCCATCAACAGCGAGTGGATGCCCGTGGACACCAAGGCCCTGCTGGCCGGCGAAGACATCAGCGCCGACGCGCTGGGCAACACCGGCAACCCGAACAAGATCTGCAATCCCGACAACCTCAAGTTCTCGGAGAAGATGCGCACCCTGTTCATCGGAGAGGACAGCGGCCAGCACGTGAACAACTTCCTGTGGGCCTACAACATCGACACCAAGCAGCTGTCGCGCCTGATGTCGATTCCCGCAGGCGGCGAATCCACCGGCCTGCATGCCGTGGACGAGATCAACGGCTGGACCTACATCATGAGCAACTTCCAGCACGCCGGTGACTGGGGCGCCATCCACAACGTGGTCAAGCCCACGCTGGACCCGCTGATCAGCGCCAACTATCGCGGCAAGTTCGGCGCCGCCGTCGGCTACCTGACCGGCTCCGCTGCCCAGCCCAAGCTGTCGGCCTGACCGCTGCCCCAGCGCCCCGCCGCCCTGCGGCGCGTGGCGCAGCCACACAAAGGCCATGGATTTCCATGGCCTTTTTGCATGTCTGCGTCGCAATTGCATGGATGTCATGAACCCGACTCTTAGCGTGCAAAACAAGAGTCATTCTCACCTGATCGCTATAATTTCTGATGCATTGCGGCGTCGCTCGTCCGCCATCGCACCATCTTCAGCCCCGCCGGATCACGCCCCTCAAGGCCCGGCAGGCGCACGCAGAGCCACACCACAGGAGAGACTCCATGACCGAACCTTCCCGCATCCTTCGCAGCACCGCCGCGTGGCTGGCCGCCGCCGCCGCACTGGCGGTGCCGGCCGCGCATGCCGACTATCTCTGGCTGCAGCAGGACGCAGGACAGGCCCGGGCCTATGCCGGAGAGCTGCGCAAGCCGCTGCAACAGCTGCCGGCCCTGGAAGACGCCAAGCAGGTCCTGCCCGACGGCAAGAGCCTTCCCCTGAAGGCCGATGCCAATCATTTCACCGCGGACGCAGGCCAGGGCGATGTGCGCATCGCCGCCACGCGCCCCGGCGCCAATGGCGTGCTGACCTACTACCAGGCCCGTTTCGGCCGCAACGACACCAAGGCCGTGAACGATCTGGAGCTGGTGCCCACCACGGCGGGCGGCGATACGTTCCAGCTGGTGTTCAAGGGCCGCAAGGTCGCGGCCAGCCAGGTCAACGTGCAGACCAGCGAGGGCTGGTACCGCACGCTCACGCCATCGCAGGACGGCACGGTGAGCTTCAAGCCCTACTTCCCGGGCCTGTACGTGCTGGAGGTGACGGCGCGCGTGGACAACGGCTCGGTCACGCTGGACGGCAAGAAATACACCGACGTGCGCCACACCACGACGCTGAGCTTCGAAGTCAAGCCCTGAGCGCCGGGCGCGGCAGCCCGCGCCTCACTCCACGACCGTGAGCTTGGCAATGGAAAGCGCCAGCCACTTCGTGCCGTGGCGCCCAAAGCTGACCTGGGCGCGCGCGTCGTCGCCCGTGCCTTCCAGGGCCAGCACCTTGCCTTCGCCGAACTTGTTGTGGAACACGTTCAGGCCCACGCGCAGGCCGTGGCCCGGAGCGGCCTTTTGCGGCGGCACGGGCGGGCTGGCGAAGACCTCGCTGCGCCAGCCTTCGGCCTTGTTGCCGAAGCCGCCGCGATCGCGTGAACCATAGCCGCCGCCACCACCGCCGCCACCGGGGCGGGGCGCGTAGCTGCCAAAGCCGCCCTGCTTGGGGGTGATCCACTTGAGCGCCTCATCGGGCAGCTCATCGAAGAAGCGGCTCTTGACGTTGTAGCGCGTCTGCCCGTGCAGCATGCGCGTCTGCGAATGGCTCAGGTACAGGCGCTTGCGCGCGCGGGTGATGGCCACATAGGCCAGGCGGCGCTCTTCCTCCAGGCCGCCGCGGTCCATCATGGCGTTCTCATGCGGGAACAGGCCCTCTTCCACGCCGCCGATGAAGACGGCGTCGAACTCCAGCCCCTTGGAGGCATGCACGGTCATCAGCTGCACGGCGTCCTGGCCGGCCTGGGCCTGGTTGTCGCCAGCCTCCAGCGCCGCGTGCGTCAGGAAGGCGGCCAGCGGCGACAGGGTCTCGCCGGTATCGGCATCGACCATGCCGGCCACGGTGCCGGCCGGCGGCGTGAGCGGCGTGTCCAGCAGCGGCAGCGCAGGGTCCAGGCCCTGGCTGGCGGGACTTTGCGTCAGCGCCCTGGCGCCGTCGTGCTCGTCCAGCGGCAGGGCCACGGCGTCGCGGCCAAAGCCCTCCTGGGTGACAAAGCTCTCGGCCGCGTTCACGAGTTCCTGCAGGTTCTCGATGCGGTCGGCGCCTTCCTTTTCGTTGCGGTAGTGCTCGAGCAGGCCGCTTTCTTCCTCGATGGCCTCGATGATCTCGCGCAGCGTGCGGCCCTGGGTCTGCTCGCGCAGCACGTCGATCTTGGCGACAAAGCCTGCGAGCTTGGTGCCCGGCGCGCCCGGCACCGCCGAGACGGCATCGTGCAGCGAGCAGCCCGCGCTGCGCGCCGCGTCCTGCAGCGTCTCCACGCTGCGCGCGCCGATGCCGCGCGGCGGGAAGTTCACCACGCGCAGAAAGCTGGTGTCGTCGTGCGGGTTCTCCAGCAGGCGCAGGTAGGCCAGCGCATGCTTGATTTCGGCGCGCTCGAAAAAGCGCAGCCCGCCGTACACGCGGTAGGGAATGGCGGCATTGAACAGCTGCGATTCGATCACCCGGCTTTGCGCATTGCTGCGGTAGAGCACGGCGATTTCCTGGCGCTGCCAGCCGTCCTTTTTCACGAGCTGCTGGATTTCCTCGACCATCCACTGCGCCTCGGCCATGTCGGTGGGCGCCTCGTAGATGCGCACGGGCTCGCCCGGGCCCTGGGTGGTGCGCAGGTTCTTGCCCAGGCGCTGGCTGTTGTGGCTGATGAGCGCGTTGGCGCAGTCCAGGATATTGCTGTAGGAGCGGTAGTTCTGCTCCAGCTTGATCTGCTGGCGCACGTCGAACTCGCGCACGAAGTCCTGCATGTTGCCCACGCGCGCACCGCGAAAGGCGTAGATGCTCTGGTCGTCGTCGCCCACGGCGATCACGCTGCCCATGGCCTGCAGGCGGCCATCCACCATGTCGCCCGCCAGCTGCTTGAGCCACTGGTACTGCAGCTTGTTGGTGTCCTGGAACTCGTCCACCATGATGTGGCGAAAGCGCCGCTGGTAGTGGGCGCGCAGCGCGGCATCGTCGCGCAGCAGCTCATAGGAGCGCAGCATCAGCTCGCCGAAATCGACCACGCCCTCGCGCTGGCACTGCTCCTCGTAGAGCTGGTAGATCTCGACCTTCTTGCGCGTATCGGGATCATTGGCCACCACGTCGCCGGGGCGCATGCCCTCTTCCTTGCAGCCGGCAATGAAGTACTGCAGCTGCTTGGGCGGGAAGCGCTCGTCGTCCACGTTGAACTGCTTGCACAGGCGCTTGACGGCCGACAGCTGGTCCTGCGTGTCCAGGATCTGGAAGGTGGACGACAGCTTTGCCGCCTGGTGGTGGGCGCGCAGCAGCCGGTTGCACAGGCCGTGGAAGGTGCCGATCCACATGCCGCGCACGTTGTAGGGCAGCATGGCCGACAGGCGGGCCAGCATTTCCTTGGCCGCCTTGTTGGTGAAGGTCACGGCCAGGATGGAGCCCGGCGTGGCCTGGCCCGTCTGCAGCAGCCAGGCGATGCGCGTGGTCAGCACCCGCGTCTTGCCCGAGCCCGCGCCGGCCAGGATCAGCGCGTGGCCGGCCGGAAGCGTGACGGCAGCGAGCTGCTCCTCATTGAGGTGGGTCAGCAAAGGGGAGTTGGGGGCGGGCGCGGCACCGGAGGCGCCGTCGAGCAGATCGATCGGGAACATCCTGGCATTGTAGAAAGCACCTCGCTCCCCAGGGAAACCGATGCCGCATTTCCCGCAATCGGCCCGAAATCTGCCCGCGATCTGCCCACAATAGGCCCGCGCGGCGCGCCCTTGCAGGTTCATAACGCCATCCCTATAACCGCTATATCGACAGGGTGCCCAGGCCCGTCGCCGGCAACGTATAGAATCAATCACCGGGCCCAAGTTTCTTGCGGTCCGGTTTTTTGTGCCCGGGCCACAGCCGCCCTGGCGACGCGGCCCGCCCGCGCCGCCCGCAAGACCGGCCTCCAAGCCAAGCGCCCCATCGCGGAGGGATGTTCCTGCCGCGACCTTTCATGGAGCTTGGAATCAAATGGAAATCTTCGACTACGACAACATCCTGCTGCTGCCGCGCAAGTGCCGCGTGGAAAGCCGCTCGGAGTGTGATGCCAGCGTGGAGCTGGGCGGTCGGTCCTTCCGCATCCCGGCCGTGCCGGCCAACATGAAGACGGTGGTGGATGAGAGCATCTGCACCTGGCTGGCCCAGAACGGCTACTTCTACGTGATGCACCGCTTTGACCTGGACAACGTGCAATTCGTGCGCGAGATGCAGGGCAAGGGCTGCTTCGCCTCCATTTCGCTGGGCGTCAAGAAGCCCGACTACGACACCGTGGACCGCTTCGTCGCCGAAGGCCTGTGCCCCGAATACATCACCATCGACATCGCCCACGGCCATGCCGACAGCGTGAAGAACATGATCGGCTACCTCAAGGAAAAGCTGCCCAAGTCCTTCGTGATCGCCGGCAACGTGGGCACGCCCGAAGCCGTGATCGACCTGGAGAACTGGGGCGCTGACGCCACCAAGGTCGGCATCGGCCCCGGCAAGGTCTGCATCACCAAGCTCAAGACGGGCTTTGGCACGGGCGGCTGGCAGCTGTCGGCGCTCAAGTGGTGCGCGCGCGTGGCGACCAAGCCCATCATTGCCGATGGCGGCATCCGCAGCCACGGCGACATCGCCAAGAGCGTGCGCTTTGGCGCCACCATGGTGATGATCGGCTCGCTGTTCGCGGGCCACGAGGAATCGCCGGGCCAGACCGTCGAGGAAAACGGCCAACGCTTCAAGGAGTACTACGGCTCGGCCTCGGACTTCAACAAGGGCGAGTACAAGCACGTGGAGGGCAAGCGCATCCTCGAACCCGTCAAGGGCCTTCTGGCCAACACCCTGATCGAGATGGAGCAGGACGTGCAAAGCTCGATCAGCTACTCCGGCGGCAAGAAGCTGATGGACATCCGCAAGGTCAACTACGTGATCCTGGGCGGTGACAACGCAGGCGAACATCTGCTGATGTAAGCGCGCTGCGCGCCAGCACCCCAAAGGCGGCCTCGGCCGCCTTTTTTGCGGCTGCGCACCGCGTGGCACGCGGGCCCGGCTCAGTGCCACCAGGCCATGAACTAAAAATTTGGCGCGTCTTCCTGCAAGCGCACAAAAAATGCCGCATAATTGCGGTCTCGTTTGCAGCGCAGACTTGTTTTTGGGGCTCTTAGCTCAGCTGGTAGAGCAGCGGACTCTTAATCCGTTGGTCGAGTGTTCGAATCACTCAGGGCCCACCAAAAATTCCTTTTCAGCCTGGATTCATCCAGGCTGATTCCTTCGGAATACCCGAGGGGGCTCTTAGCTCAGCTGGTAGAGCAGCGGACTCTTAATCCGTTGGTCGAGTGTTCGAATCACTCAGGGCCCACCAAAAATTCCTTTTCAGCCTGGATTCATCCAGGCTGATTCCTTCGGAATACCCGAGGGGGCTCTTAGCTCAGCTGGTAGAGCAGCGGACTCTTAATCCGTTGGTCGAGTGTTCGAATCACTCAGGGCCCACCACCAATACCCAGAACAAGGCACTCGGCGCGACAGCGCTCAGTGCCTTTTCTTGTTGTATTCCATCAGCACAGACATATTGCTGCTGCCAGCCTTGGCCACCCACTCCCGGCCAAAGCGCTCCCCCATCAAATCCAGCATGCGGCGCAGGTCCGCCGATGGCGTGGCCACGGACATCTTGTTGTCGACAAGAACCTTCTTGCCCAGCTCATCGGCCTGCTGGGCCAGCGCCCAGCCTTCTTTCTCGGCCAGCGCGGCGGCGCGGCTGATGGCCTGGCGTTCCGGCTCGGCAAAGCCCTTCCAGGCAAGTTCGCTGACGCACAACATGTTCTTGGGAATCCAGGCCTTGATGTCCAGAAACACCTTCATGGTCTTCCAAGCTTGGCTGTCGACGCCGGTGGCACTGGATGAAACCATGGCGTCAATACCTCCCTGCTCCAGCACCATGCCAAGATCACCGGCCGCGAGCACCACCGGCTGCGCTCCCCAGAGTTCAGCCAGCCGCTTGGTCGCATCGCTTTGCACACGCAGCCTGAGCCCCCTGAGATCCACGATGCTGTTGACCGGGCGCCGGCAGAACAGGCCCTGCGCCGGCCAAGGCACGGCAAACAGCAGGCGCACACCCTGCTGAGCCAGCAAAAACTCCTGCAGCACGGGACGGGTCAGTTGCCACAGGTGCGCAGCCTCGTCAAAGCCACGCACGATGAAAGGCAGCGAGTCCATGGCCAGCAGCGGATGGATATCCACATAGGACGACATGAGAACTTCGCCGAACTGGATTTCATTGCGCTTGAGCGCAGGAAGCACCTGCGCCATGGGCTTGAGCGCAGAGTTGGACACCACATCGATCTCCAGCGCCTGCTGGGTATCGGCACCCACGCGCGCCGCGAAGTTGCGCAGATTCTGCGTGTGAAAGATGCCATCGCCATAGGCCGCCGAGAGCTGCAGTCGGCGGCCCTTGGACCAGGCAGCGCCGGCGGTCAGTTGCAACGCAGCCGGGGCCAGACCCGATATCAACGTGCGGCGAGAAACAGTCATGAAAGATCCTTGGCGAAAGCGCCCAGAACCATGCCATCCCCCCACGGCGGACCTGTGCATGCTGGCGCAAAAGATAAATTCTATCGATATTTACATCATTTAGATACAAACTATCGACCCATTCCATCGCCCAGGTCATTCGCCAAGCCATCCGTCACACCGGATTCCAGCCAAGCCGCTACAGTGTCACCCTGCCGCAGGCGCAAGGGCGCGCGGCCTTTTTCTGCGCCTGCGGTCTCCCGCAGCGCACAACCGCCTCGCCTGCATGCCACAAAATGTTTCCCCGCTCTGGCAGGGCCCGCGCTGGGCCCTGGCCGTCCTGCTTGCCATCCTGGGCATGCTGGGGCCGTTCTCGATCGATACCTACATCCCCGCCTTCTCCGGCATCGCCCAGGCCCTGAACGCCACGCCGCTGCAGATGCAGCAGACGCTGTCGGCCTATCTGTTCGGCTTTGCCTTCATGAACCTTTTCCACGGCGCCATGGCCGACAGCTTTGGCCGCCGCCCCGTGGTGCTGTGGGGGCTGGCCGTATTCACGCTGGCATCGGCGGGCTGTGCGCTGTCGCAGAACATCACGCAGCTGGTGCTGTTTCGCGCGTTGCAGGGCCTGTCCACGGGTGCCGGCATCGTGGTGTCGCGCGCCGTGGTGCGCGACCTGTTTCCACCCGCCCAGGCCCAGCGCGTGATGGCGCAGATCACCATCTTCTTTGGCATCGCGCCAGCCCTGGCCCCTGTGATGGGCGGCTGGCTGTTCATACACCTGGGCTGGGCGGCAGTGTTCTGGTTCCTGACCCTCGTGGGCGTGCTGCTGTGGGGCATCAACTGGCGATTCCTGCCGGAATCCCTGCCACAGGCGCAGCGCCAGCCCTTCCGCTTCAAGCCTCTGATGCACGGCTACAAGGAGCTGTGCAGCGATCCGCGCTTTGTGCTGCTGGCCTTTGCCAGCGGCGTGCCGTTCAACGGCATGTTTCTGTATGTGCTGTCGGCGCCCGCCTTCCTGGGCGACCTGCTGCACCTGCAGCCGCAGCAGTTCTTCTGGTTCTTCGTGATCTCGATCTCGGGAATCATGGGCGGCGCATGGGTGAGCGGTCGTCTGGCCGGGCGCATTCCGCCCAAGCACCAGATCCGCCATGGCTTTCTGATCATGTTCGTCGTGTCCATCATCAACCTGGTCGCCAACCTGATCTGGCCCGCCCACGTGAGCTGGGCGCTGATTCCAGTGGGGGTGTTCGCCTTCGGCTGGGCCATGATGGTGCCCGTCGTGACCTTGCTGGTGCTGGACATCCACCCCGAGCGGCGCGGCCTGGCCTCATCGCTGCAGGCCGTGGTCGGCTCCACGGCCAATGGCATCGTGGCCGGCATGATTGCACCGCTGGTGATGCATTCGACCGTACTGCTGGCCCTGGGCTCGATCAGCATGATGCTGATCGGGCTGGCGTCCTGGATCTACCTGCACCACCGCTGGCCCGAAATCGGGCGGCACGCCTCGGAGGCCTGATAGGCACTGCGGTGCAAGACCGCTAAGCGCGGCCCGCGCGGCGGTCCAGCATTCTTTCCTTGTAGTAGCGCGCCTTTTCGGCATACATGGCCTGGTCGGCGCGCGAGACGGTGGCCTCGACCTGGCTGCCCGAATCGCAGCAGGCCACGCCCATGGACAGGCTGACCGCCTGGCCCGGATAGAACTGGTTGTTGAGCTCCAGCAGCGAGAGGATGCGCTCCTTGACCGCCTCGGCGCCGCGCTCGTCCGAAGCCGGCAAAAGCACCATGAATTCGTCGCCGCCTATGCGCGCCGCGCAGGCAGGCGCATCCACGGCCTTGGTCAGCACTTCGCCCACGCGGCGCAGCATGTCGTCGCCTGCAGCATGGCCATGCTCGTCATTGGCCTCCTTGAGGCCATTCATGTCGATGGCAATCACCGCCAGCGGCCAGGGCCCCTTGCGTGCCAGGCGATTGAGTTCCTCGATATAGAAGGCGCGATTGCGCAACTGGGTCAGCACATCGTGCTTGCCCAGGTATTCGAGGTAGGCCTCGGCCTTCTTGCGCGCCGTGATGTCCACCAGCGACAGCAGCACCAGCCCCCAGTCATCGGCATGGCCATCGAGCACGGCCAGCTGCATGTGGATGTGCAGAGCGTCGCCTGACAGGGCGTAGTTCACCACTTCGCGGTGCTGCACGAGCTTGCCGCTCCAAAGGTCCTGCAACTGATCGGCAAAGGAGTCGATCATCTCGTCACGGAAGATGCGGCCCAGCCGGCTCAGCAGTTGCAGCTTGTCGGTGGCGCCGAACATGCGCAGCGTCTGGCGGTTCACGTCCACGACGCGAATCTCCTGCATGCAGCGCGAGACGAATTCCGGGTGCACCTTGAGGAAGGTGGCGAAGTCGCTGATGCCCTGGGCACGCACATCGTCGAGCAGGCGCTTGATGGCGCTGAAATCCTCGACCCACAGCGACACGGGCGAGTACTCGAACAGGTCGCGCGAGTACTGTTCGCTGCGGTGCAGCTGGCGCGCGCTGCGCATCTCGGCCGTCACGTCTTCCAGCGACACCAGCACGCAGTCCCAAAGCGCTTCATGACCGGGCAGGATGCGGCCACGGATCTGCACATCGAGCCGTCGCCCGTCCAGCGTGTAGTTGGCGGTGCGGTTGGCAAAGCTCAGAGAGCCTTGCCACAGATCCTCCAGCTCGCAGGCCAGTCCCGCGTGCATGTCATCGCGGAACACCTGGCCTAGGCTGGCAAGAAAGGTCTGCTGGTCACTGGCGCCGAACAGGTCCAGCGTGCGCTGGTTGACGCGCACCACCTTGAGCGCCGCGCTGCACTGCTGCAGCGCCTGCGGGTGGGCCAGGAAATGCGCCTGCAGATCGGTCACGCCCTGTGCACGCCACTGGTCGAGCAGCCGCTTGAGCGCGCTGTAGTCCTCCAGCCATAGCGAGACGGGGGCCAGTTCGAACATGTGTTCAAAATCCACACTGGACGCGATCAAAGACTCCACAGGGCACCTCCGCGCCGCGATTATGGCAGTCACAGAGCCCGCCAGACAGCAGGTTCTGCACCATCAAGGACAGGCCGCGCCACGCGAGGACGCAGATGGCCGAAAAAAAACCGGCCCCGAAGGGCCGGTCTGCATGCAATGCCGAGATCGATCAGCGCACGACGCGCTTGCGATCACCGCCCTGGGGCGAGTAAGGCTTGGGAGCGCTCTTGCCGAAGGCAGGACGGCGCTCGCCGCCGCCGAAGCCGCCACGGGATTCGCCACCGCCAAAGCCGCGCGACTCACCGGATGCACCACGGAAGCCGCCTTCGCGGGGAGCGCCATCACGGCGATCGCCGCCACGCGGAGCGCCACGGTCGCCGCTGAAGCCACGGCCTTCACCGCCACGGCCAAAGCCGCCTTCGCGCGGGGCCTGGCTGTAGCCGCCTTCACGCGGAGCCTGGCTGTAGCCGCCTTCGCGCTGACCTTGGCCCTGGCCGAAGCCGCCTTCGCGCTGGCCACCGCCAAAGCCACCGAAGCCAGCCTTGCGGCCATAGCCTTCGGAATCACGGCGTGCGCCGAAGCCACGATCGCCACCGCGATCACCGAAGCTGCGCTCGCGATCGCCGCCAAAGCCACGATCACCACCGAAACCGCCACGGCCACCGCCGCCGGCACCACGGCGATCGCCGCCACGGCTTTCAAAACCACCGCCGCCACGACGGCCGCCACGGCCTTCGTTGCTGCTGGGTGCGCGCTGTGCAGGTTCCAGGCCAGGAATCACTTCGGCCTTGAATTGCTGGCGGCTGTAGGCCTCGATATCGAAAATGCGACGACGGTCACGGAATTCCGCGAACGTGACGGCCACACCTTCGCGACCGGCACGGCCCGTGCGGCCGATACGGTGGGTGTAGTCCTCTGCCTTCATGGGCAGGCCGTAGTTGAAGACGTGGGTGATGGTGGGCACGTCAATGCCGCGTGCGGCCACATCGGTAGCCACCAGCACCTGCACCTGACCGCTGCGCAGCGCCATCAGGCGGCGGTTGCGCAGGCCCTGGCTCAGGGCGCCGTGCAGTGCCACGGCGGAGAAGCCGTCTTGCTGCAGGTCATTGGCCAGACCGTCGCACTCGACCTGGGTCGATGCGAAAACGATGGCCTGGTTGATCGTGGTGTCGCGCAGCCAGTGGTCCAGCAGCTTGCGCTTGTGCTGGGAGTTGTCGGCCCAGAACAGCACTTGCTTGATGCTGGCGTGCTTTTCCTGAGGCGTGTCGATGGTGACCTTCTTCACGCCGGAGCCGCCGTCATGCATCACGCGCATGGCCAGTTGCTGGATGCGGGGCGCGAAGGTGGCGCTGAACATCATGGTCTGCTTGCGCTGTGCCGTCAGGTCGTTGACTTCGGCCAGGTCATCCGAGAAGCCCAGGTCCAGCATGCGGTCGGCTTCGTCCACCACCAGGAACTGAACCTGGTCGAGCTTGATCTGCATCGAGCGCTGCAGGTCCAGCAGACGGCCGGGAGTGGCCACCACGAGGTTGGCGTTCTGCAGCTTGGCGATCTGCAGCTGGTAGGGCATGCCGCCCACCACGTTGGCGATGCGGATGCCGCGGCAGTGCTTGACCAGCTCGATGGCGTCATGCGCCACCTGCTGTGCCAGCTCGCGCGTGGGGCACAGGATCAGGGCGCCGGGAACGGCTGCCTTGAAGTTGCGGGGATTCGTGGGGTCCTTGCGCTTGTTGCGCTTGGGCGTGGGCTGGCCGCTGGCCGTTGCTTCGGCGCACTGGCGGTCATATTCGGCGCGAATGGCGGCTTCTTCGTCAGCCTTTTGCTGGATCAGCGTGTGCAGCACGGGCAGCAGGAAGGCAGCGGTCTTGCCCGAGCCGGTCTGGCTGGACACCATCAGGTCGATGAAGGCCTGGTCATCGCTGCCCATGGCCAGGGGAATGGCTTGCGCCTGCACGGCCGTGGGCTGGGTGTAGCCCAGATCGGCAACGGCACGGACCAGTTCTTCAGCCAGGCCCAGCTCGATGAAGGCATTGGGCAGTTCGGGGGCTGCTTCAACAGCCTCGGCGCCTTCGGCGATTTCCACGACTTCGGCGGCGGCCAGGGATTCGGCGGCCTGCTCGGCGCTGGCAACGGCGGCGTTCAGCACGGAAGATGCTTCAGCGGCGGAAGCAAAAGAGGAATCGGCAGCGGCAATGATGCCCTGCTCTTGAGAGATATCGTTCATGAATGGCTCTAACGAAAAGCACGCGCAGTCAGCGATCTGGCACGCTTTTCTCGACGGTTGGGTCAACATCCACCGTCAGACTTAACCGGCCCTTCGCAAAAGGGCGGATGGGCATTTTCGGCTGGTCCGAAACCGGTGGTCCCGCCATCCATGAAATCCTTCATGGTGGTCTATGGACACCGACCACAGACACACAGCGCAGGGGCCCTTGTGTGATGGAGATGTGCAAATTGCCCCTTGTTGATGGGGGCAAGCTGTAGATTGTCGCACTCCCCGGGTTTTCCCGCAAGCCCCTGGCACAAAAAATGGCCGGGGCCGCCAGATTCAGACGTTCAGCAGGCGCGCGCGATAGTGCGCCAGCTCATCGATGGACTCGTGCACATCGGCCAGTGCGGTGTGGCGCTGGGCCTTCTTGAAGGAGGCGTAGGCGTCGGGCTTCCAGCGCCTGGCCAATTCCTTGAGGGTGCTGACATCGACATTGCGATAGTGGAAGAAGTTGTTGAGCTTGGGCATGTAGCGCTCCATGAAGCGCCTGTCCTGCCCGATGCTGTTGCCGCACAGCGGGGCCTTGGCCTTGGGAACGTACTGCGAGAGGAACTTGATCAGCGCAGCCTCCGCATCGGCCTCGCTGGTGGTCGATGCCTTGACGCGATCGATCAGGCCGCTCCTGCCATGCGTGCCCTTGTTCCAGGCATCCATGCCATCGAGCAGCGCATCTGCCTGATGGATGGCAAATACCGGCCCTTCGATGCGAATGGCCAGGTCCGGACTGGTGACGACCACGGCGATCTCGATGATGCGATCGGTATCGGGCTGCAGCCCGGTCATCTCGCAGTCGAGCCAGACGAGGTTGAGATCGGATTTGGCCAGGGTGATGGACGTGCCGGGTTCGGCGGGGGCGGGAATGCAAGCGCTGGCGGCTTCGGAGGCTTCGGACATGGCCCAAATTGTCGCCTACACTGCGGCCACATGGCCTTCAACCCCGATTTTTCCTCGACGCTGTCCCTGCTGTTTGCCGCAGCCGTGCTCGCCCAGTGGCTGCTGCGCGCCTGGCTGGCCTCGCGCCAGGTCCGCCATGTGGCCCGCCATCGGGCCGAGGTGCCTGAGGCCTTTGCGCAACGCATCAGCCTCGCGGCCCATCAAAAGGCCGCCGACTACACGCTGGCCAAGGCCCGCATCGCCCTGATCGAGATGACGCTGGGCGCCGTGGTGCTGCTCGCATGGACGCTGCTGGGCGGGCTCGACGCGCTCAACCAGTGGCTGCTGGAACTGATGGGCACCGGCCTGTGGCAGCAACTGGCACTGCTGGCCGGCTTTGCCCTGATCTCCGGGCTGGTGGAGCTGCCGCTGTCGCTCTACCAGACCTTTGTGCTGGAGCAGCGCTTTGGATTCAACCAGATGACGCTGCGGCTGTGGCTGACCGATGCCATCAAGTCCACCGCCATGGGCGCGGCCATCGGCCTTCCCCTGGCGGCCCTGATCCTGTGGCTCATGGGCTCGGCCGGCGACCTGTGGTGGCTGTGGGCCTGGGCCGTGTGGACGGCGTTCAACCTGCTGCTGATGTGGATCTTTCCGACCTTCATCGCACCGCTGTTCAACAAGTTCGAACCGCTGGCCGAAGGCACGCTCAAGGAGCGCGTGAGCGCGCTGATGCAGCGCTGCGGCTTCACGGCCAAAGGCCTGTTCGTGATGGATGGCAGCCGCCGCTCGGCCCATGCCAATGCCTATTTCACGGGCTTCGGCCATTCCAAGCGCGTGGTGTTCTTCGACACCTTGCTCAAGCAGCTCGACGCCGACGAGGTGGAGGCCGTGCTCGCGCACGAGCTGGGCCACTTCAAGCACCGCCACATCCTCAAGCGCATGCTGCTGATGTTCGCCGCCAGCCTGGCCGGCTTCGCACTGCTGGGCTGGCTGTCGCAGCAGCTGTGGTTCTACCTGGGCCTGGGCGTGCGCCCCGGCCTGGACCTTGCGCTGGGCCATGGCGGAATAGGCGCCGGCAACGAAGCCGTGGCACTGCTGCTGTTCCTGCTGGCCGTGCCGGTGTTCAGCTTCTTTGTCACCCCGCTGTTCTCGGCCCTGTCGCGCCGCGATGAGTTCGAAGCCGATGCCTATGCCATGCAACAGGCCAGCGGCGCCCATCTGGCCTCGGCACTGCTCAAGCTGTACGAGGACAATGCTTCAACGCTCACGCCCGATCCCTGGTACGTGGGCTTTTACTACTCGCATCCGCCCGCCCTCGCCCGGCTGGCGCGCATGCCTTCTCCGACCTGAACCTTTCACATCCACCATGAGCACACAACGCTTGCAACAACAGGACTGGTCCACGCAGCAGCGCCGCGCGCTGACGCCGGACGAATTGCGCACCGCACTGGCGGACCTGCCGGGGTGGCAGCTCGATGGCGATGCCATCGCCAAGAGCTACGCCTTTGCCAATTACTACGAGACCATGGCCTTCGTGAACGCACTGGCCCTGATCGCCCACCAGCAGGACCACCACCCCGACCTGACCGTGAGCTACGGCCGTTGCGGTGTGCGCCTGAACACGCATGACGTGAACGGCATCTCGTCCACCGACATCGAGTGCGCACGGCGCATCGATGCGCTGCTGGAGCGTCCATGAATCCCACCCCGGCATCCCATGGCTGAGCGCTCCGCATTGCGAGAAGGCCTGGTCGTCTCCAGCCATGGCCGCCACTGCGTGGTCGAGACCGAAGAAGGCGCACGCCACATCTGCCATCCGCGCGGCAAGAAGAGCCAGACCGTGGTCGGCGACCGCGTGCGCTGGCAATTGCCACCCGCCGGCCAGGGCGAGGAAGGCACCATAGAGAAGGTGCTGGAACGGCGCAACCTGTTCTACCGCCAGGACGAGGTACGCACCAAGTCCTTTGCGGCCAACATCGACCAGGTGCTGATCCTGATCGCGGCCGAGCCGGTGTTCTCCGAAAGCCAGCTGGCCCGTGCCCTCATCACCGCCGAAGCCACCCACATCAAGCCCCTGATCGCCCTGAACAAGCGTGACCTGGCCGAGCCCTTCGCCGATGCCTGGGAGCGCCTGAAGCCCTATCGCGAGATGTACCTGGGCCAGGAAACGCCGCACTACGAGGTGCTGTCGCTGTCGCTGGCCAACGAAGGCGAGGCCGACCGGCAGTTGCTGATGCAACACCTCAAGGGCAAGGCCACCTTGGTCCTGGGACCCTCCGGCTCGGGCAAAAGCACCTTGATCAACCTGCTGGTGCCCGGCGCACGCGCGGCCACCAACGAGATCTCGCAGGCGCTGAACTCCGGCAAGCACACGACCACCACGACCAGCTGGTACTGGATGGACGAAGAGCGCACCACGGCGCTGATCGACTCACCGGGCTTCCAGGAATTCGGCCTGCGCCACATAGAGCCCACGGACCTGCCCCGCTGCATGCCCGACATCGGCGCCCACGCGCAGGAATGCAAGTTCTACAACTGCACCCACCTGCACGAGCCGGGATGCGCCGTCATGCCGCGCGTGGAAGACGAGGAAACCGGAATGGATGCCGACCACGACATCAGCGCCAACCGCTACTACATCTACGCCGAGCTGTTCGATGAATTGAGCCAGGCGCAGAAGTACTGACCTCCTCAAAACAACGACCCGGCTGCATCAGGAAGGGCGGGCTGCTGCCTGGCAAGACAGGCAGGGCTCGCCTTCTGCGGCGCAGCGATCAGCCCAGCAAACGCGCCAGCGACAGCAGGGCCAGCAGCAGCAGCCAGACCACGACCGAACGCCAGACCAGGCCGACCACGCTGCGCAGATGGCCGATCTCGGGCTCGCGGCCCGGCGTGGCTTCGCTGTCCACATCGAGATCGATCTCCTCGCCGTCGTCGCGGGTCACCGAGATGCCTTCGCGGCGCTTGAGCGCCTCGCCGCCCAGGCGCACGTTGATGGCACCCGAGGTGGCGGCCAGGATCACGCCATCGTTGTCGTTGGGAAAGCGCTGGGCGTGGAAGCGCCAGCCTTCGATGGCTTCCTCGAAGCTGCCGACCACGGCAAAGGACAGCGCCGTCAACCGTGCAGGCAACCAGTCGATCACGGTCCAGGCCAGCCGGGAGGTGTGCTGCAACTGGGGACTGACCTGGGTGCCGCCCACCAGCCCCTTGCGCGACCAGGAGCGCGACAGGTGCTCGGTCATGCGGTAGAACACGGCGCCGAGCGGACCCAGCCCCAGCGCTGCCAGCGCAGAGAACCAGAACAGAACGCCAAACACATGGCGATGAGCGGCCAGCACCGAGTACTCGATCACATGGCGCACGACCTCGCTGCGCGGAACCTCGCTGGCATCGACCTGCTGCCAGTGAGCCAGCGCCTCGCGCGCGGCATACTCATCGCCTGCATCCAGCGCATCGCGGATGCGTGTGAAGTGGTGGCTGAACTGGCGAAAGCCCAGCGTCACATAGAGCACGGCCACATTCCAGACCATGGCCAGCGGCCAGCCCACGCCCCACAGCAGCAGCAGATAGATGCCCGTCACCAGCACGCAGGGCAATGCCACCGCCACGGTCCAGGCCAGCCAGCCATGGTGCGCCTGGCCGGCATCGAAGTTGCGGCGCACCGAAACCGTCCAGGCTCTGTAGCCTGTGTGCACGAGATTGGCCGGCGTCAACGGGCGCGCCTGCTCGATCAGCAAGGCGATCAGAATGGCAAAGAAACTCATCCGGCCATCATACTGGCGCATGCAGACAGGTCAGTGACCCCGGGGTGGCACGGCCCGCGATCCGGGCATCAGGCCGACAGGAATCGGTAAAGATTTCGCAGCATGCCGGCCGTGGCGCCCCAGATGTAGCGCTGGCGATCACCATCCTGGTAGGGCATTGCAAACCATTCGCGCGGTACGCCGTTCCAGACCATGGAGTGGCGCTCATGGTTGGCAGGATCGAGCAGGAAGGCCAGCGGCACCTCGAACACATCCGCCACTTCGTAGGGATTGGGATTGAGGTGCGCCCGGGGATCGACCAGGGCCACCACCGGCGTGATCAGGAAGGCCGTGCCCGTGATGTAGATGGGCAGCGTGCCCAGCACTTGCACATCGCTGGCGGCCAGTCCGACTTCCTCATGCGCCTCGCGCAGGGCCGTGGCCTGGGCAGAGGCATCCTCCGGATCGCGCTTGCCACCCGGAAATGCCACCTGTCCCGAATGCGTGGACAGGTGGGCCGTGCGCTCGGTCAGCAGCACCGTGGGTTCGGGGCGAAGCACGATGGGCACGAGCACGGCGGCATCGGTGGGCTGGCGATCGCTGAAGCGTTTCTCGCGCACCACCTCGGGAGCCCACTGGGGCGGCAGCGCAAAGCGCTGGCGCAGGGCCTCGGGCGTGCGGGCCTCGGGGGGAACGGCAGGCAGGTGGCTGTCCTTGCCAATCAGTTGCGCCATGCGCGGGTCGGCGATCGACGGCACGGCTGCGGGCACTGGGCCGCCGGTCGGCACGGGAATGGCGGTATCGGGCAGTGAGGACACGAATGAAGGCTTGTGATGGGAAACGGCCGGACAACAAAAAAGCCGCTACAGGCGACTGTAGCGGCTTTCCAGCTGTGACGCAGGTGCTTAGGCTTCGGCAGAAACCTTGACACGCGACGGCAGCTTTTCCTTGATGCGGGCCGACTTGCCGCTGCGCTCGCGCAGGTAGTACAGCTTGGCACGACGCACATCACCGCGACGCTTGACTTCGATGCCGGCGATCAGGGGCGAGTAGGTCTGGAACGTACGCTCCACGCCTTCACCGCTGGAGATCTTGCGCACGGTGAAGCCGCTGTTCAGGCCACGGTTGCGCTTGGCGATCACCACGCCTTCGTAAGCCTGCACGCGCTTGCGGCTGCCTTCGACCACGTTCACGCTCACGATGACGGTGTCACCGGGGGCGAACTGGGGGATGGTCTTGTTCAGACGGGCGATTTCCTCTTGCTCGAGGATCTGGATCAGATTCATGGTCAACATCCAATCGATCTTGTCCGCGCCAGGATTGGCAAGCGCCGGGATTGGCGCCATGGCTGCTTTGTTCGTAGCAGCGGCCGGATAGAGGATCGAAGAATCGCGGATTATAGCCCGGAGACGTTTTTTGCCAAAAACCCCTCGTCCTTGGCGTTGAGCAGGCCCTGGGCGCGCGCCTGCTCTATCAGCTCGGGCCGGTGCCTGGCCGTGATGGACAGGCGCTGGTCGCGGCGCCAGCGCTCGATCTGCGCGTGGTGGCCGGACAACAGTGGCGCCGGCACTTCACGCCCTTCCCAGACTTCGGGGCGGGTGTAGTGCGGGCAATCGAGCAGGCCGTCGAGCGCCGGATTGAAGCTGTCCTGCTGGAAACTGCCTTCGTCATTGAGCACGCCGGGCTGCAGCCGCGCGACGGCATCCAGCAGGGCCATGGCAGCGATCTCGCCGCCAGACAGCACGAAGTCGCCCAGGCTCAACTGGTGCGTGACATGGGTATCGATGAAGCGCTGGTCCAGGCCCTCGTAGCGGCCGCACAGCAAGATTGCGCCCTGCCCCTGCGCCCAGTCGGCCACCACGGCATGGCGCAGCGTGGTGCCGATCGGCGAGAACAGCACCACGGGAGCCGGCCCGGGCTCGCCGGCATCGCGGCGCGCCTGCTGCGCCGTCTCAAGGCAGCGCTGCAGCGGCTCGGCCATCATCACCATGCCCGGACCGCCGCCAAAGGGGCGATCGTCCACGCGCCGGTAGTTGCCCTGGGCATGGTCGCGCGGATTCCACAGGTGCACGCCGACCTGGCCCGAGGCATAGGCACGGCGCGTGACGCCGCTTTCAAGAAACGGCGTGAACAGCTCAGGGAACAGCGTGATGATGTCGAAGCGCATGGAGGTCGGCGATCAATAGTCGGGCTGCCAGTCGGCAACGATGGTCTTGCCCGGCAGATCCACCTTGTCCACATAGGCATCTACAAAGGGAATCATGCGCTCGCGCTCCTTGCCTTCCTCTTCATAGGCCAGCACCAGCACGGTCTGCGGGCCGGTGGACAGCAGGTCGCGGACGACACCCAGGACCACGCCCTCGCGGTTGACCACGGACAGGCCCAGCAGATCGACCCAGTAGTACTCGCCATCTTCGGGCTGCGGGAAATCGCTGCGCGCCACGAAGATGCGCGCGCCACGCAGGGCCTCGGCGGTATTGCGGTCGTTCACGACAGGCGATGTGGCGACGACGGAATCGGAGTGGACGCGCGCCTGCTTGACCGGCAGCAGCACCGTACCGGTGAACTGCCGCGCACCCTTCTCGGGGGGCTGCAGATACCACTGCTTTGCGGTGAACAGGGCCTCGGGGTCGGCACTGAAGGCGGCCACCTTGAACCAGCCCTTGATGCCCCAGGCATCGGCAATGCGCCCGACCTCCACGGCATCGGCGGGCAGGACGCTGGCTTCGAGTTCAGGCATGTGGCTCATGGCAGTCGGTAGGCAGTAGATGGACAGTCAATGCAGATCGTTGCAGATCCGTGCAAGGCGATCCGGAGGGGAAAACAAAAACGGGCTCCGTCAGACAAGCCAACGGAACCCGATTTCAGAAGGGATGCTGAATTAGGCAGCAGTCTTCTGGGTGGCCTGCTTGATCAGGCGCTCTGCGGTCTCGGAAGCCTGCGCGCCAACGCCCTTCCAGTAGTTCACGCGGTCCAGAGCAACGCGCAGACCCTCTTCGCCGCCACGGGCGTTGGGGTTGTAGAAGCCCAGGCGTTCGATGAACGAACCATCGCGACGCACGCGCTTGTCGGCGGCAACGATGTTGTAGAACGGACGGGCCTTGGAACCGCCGCGAGAGAGTCGAATGACGACCATGATTTTCCTTCGGGTGGGCGCAGCCACCACACAATTAACTAGACAATGAATGGCTGCACATGTTTTGCGGCGTTTGAGACACGCGACATGGCCACCCGGCCAGCGACACGCCGTAAAACCAGCGATTATATCCAACTTCCCTTTCCATGCCTACCATTCGCTCAAGCCTGGACGGCGATCTCGCCGCCATCACCTCCATTTACCGCCACCACGTGCTGCACGGCACGGGCACGTTCGAGACCGATCCCCCTGCCGAATCGGACATGGCCACGCGCCGCGCGGACGTGCTGGCCAAGGGCCTGCCCTATCTGGTCGCCGTGGACGAACAGGGCCAGGTGCTGGGCTTTGCCTACGCCAACTGGTTCAAGCCGCGCCCGGCCTATCGCTTCTCCGCCGAGGATTCCATCTACGTGCATGACGCAGCGCGCGGCCAGGGCGTGGGCCGACTGCTGCTCGATGCGCTGTCGCGCGAATGCGAGGCGGCCGGCGTGCGCAAGCTGCTGGCGGTGATCGGTGACTCGGCCAATGCCGGCTCCATCGGCGTGCACCGCGCCGCGGGCTTCACCCCGGCGGGCACGCTGAGCTCCATGGGATGGAAGTTCGGCCGCTGGCTGGACATCGTTCTCATGGAGAAGACCCTGGGAGACGGCAACCGCAGTTCGCCCGAATAATGGGCGCATGAACCGACCCAGCACGCCTTTGCCTCAGCCCGCTCAAGCACAGCAGGGAGCTCCGCGCTCCAAAAGCAAGACCCTGACGACCTGGCTGGCCTTTGTCGGCGGGCCGCTGGGGCTGCACCGCTTCTACCTGCATGGCTTCGGCGACTGGCTGGGCTGGCTGCTGCCCGTGCCCACGGCGCTGGGCGTGTACGGCATCGAGCGCGTCCAGCAACTGGGGCAGGACGACCAGCTCAGCTGGCTGCTGATTCCGCTGCTGGGCTTCACCATCGCCGGCTGCGCGCTGCGCGCCATCCTCTACGGGCTGACCGACACCGAAGCCTGGAACCGGCGCCACAACCCCGGCATTGACGTGCAGGCGCAGGCCGGGCGCACGGGCTGGTCCACCATCTTTGCCATTGCACTGTCCCTGATGCTGGGTGCCGCCGTGCTCATGGCCAGCATTGCCTACAGCTTCCAGCACTACTTCGAGCACCAGGTGGAGGAAGCGCGCAAGATTTCGCAGTGAAGTTTTCGCTGTGGTGCGCCAACGCGTGCCTCCGCCCAAAAAGAAAGACCGCCATTGGCGGTCTTTCTTTTTGGAGGCACTTGCCTTGGCTCAGTACAGCTGGAGACTGATCCAGTAGGCAATGGAAGCCACGAAGGCGCTAGCAGGAATCGTCAGCACCCAGGCCCAGACGATGTTGCCTGCCACGCCCCAGCGCACGGCGCTGGCACGCTGGGTGGAGCCCACGCCGACGATGGCGCCCGTGATGGTGTGCGTGGTCGAGACCGGCACGCCCAGGAAGGTCGCGAAGAACAGCGTCAGCGCGCCACCGCTTTCGGCGCAAAAGCCTCCCACGGGCTTGAGCTTGGTGATCTTCTGGCCCATGGTCTTGACGATGCGCCATCCGCCGAACATGGTGCCCAGGCCGATGGCCAGGTAGCAGCTGACGATGGTCCACAGCGGCGGCTCCGCGTCGCCGGCATTGGCATAGCCGGTGGCGATCAGCAGCAGCCAGATGATGCCGATGGTCTTTTGCGCATCATTGCCGCCGTGGCCCAGGCTGTAGGCGCCGGCGGAGACCAGCTGCAGCCGGCGGAACCAGCGGTCCACCCGGTTGGGAGCGGCGCGGCGGCAGATCCAGGCCACCAGCACCATCATCAGCGAGCCCAGCAGGTAGCCCAGCAGCGGCGAGACGAAGATGAAGGCCACGGTCTTCCAGATGCCGCTGGCGATCAGTGCGCCCGCGCCAGCCTTGGCGATCACGGCGCCCACGATGCCGCCGATCAGCGCATGCGAGGAGCTGCTGGGGATGCCGTAGTGCCAGGTGATCACGTTCCAGGCAATGGCGCCGACCAGGGCGCCGAAGACCACGTGCGTGTCCACGATGCCGGGCTGGACGATCCCCTTGCCCACGGTGGCCGCCACGCTGAGGTGGAAGACAAAGACCGCCACCACGTTGAAGAAGGCCGCGAAGGCCACGGCCTGCGTGGGCTTGAGCACGCCCGTGGAGACCACGGTGGCGATCGAGTTGGCAGCATCGTGGAAGCCGTTCATGAAGTCGAACAGCAAGGCCAGCACCACCAGCAGGATCACGACCCACAGGGCCGCTTGTACGGATTCCATAACGAAACGACTCCGCGAGGGCTCAGGAATTCTCGAGGACGATGCCCTCGATCAGGTTGGCCACGTCCTCGCAGCGGTCGGTCACCGTCTCCAGCAGCTCGTAGATGGCCTTGAGCTTGATGACTTCGCGCACATCGGGCTCTTCGCGGAACAGCTTGCTCATGGCCGAGCGCATCACGCGGTCGGCGTCCGATTCGAGGCGGTCGATTTCCTCGCAGGTCTTCATCGCCGCGTCCACCACCGATGGATCGGAGATGCGCGACAGCAGCTTGACCGCATCGCGCAGCCGCTCGCAGCAGCGTACGCACAGGTCGGTCAGGCGCGTGATCTCATCCGTCATGTGGCGCACGTCGTACAGCGCCATGGTCTCGGCCGAGTCCTGGATCAGGTCGGCCACGTCGTCCATGGTGTTGATCAGCGAGTGGATGTGCTCGCGGTCCAGCGGCGTGATGAAGGTCTTGTGCAGTGCCTTGGTGACGTCATGCGTCACGCGGTCGGCGGCACGCTCGGCGTTGTTCACGTCCTCGTTGTATTTCTCGCGAAGATGAGGATCGTTGTAGTTGGCGACAAGCTGCGAGAAGGCATGCGCGGCATCGACGATGCGGTCGGCATGCTGGTTGAACATCTCGAAGAAATTGCCTTCGCGTGGCAATAGTTTGCCAAAAAGCATGAATGCTCCTTACCGGGAAAAGTGGGAACCAGGCGACTCACTGCGTCACATTGCGGATGCTTGGCATGGCTTCCCGGCTTGAACGGGGCGAAGTGTACTCTTGAGTCCCAAGCGCGTTTTTGCGCGCCGGCGCGTCGCCTTGTCAGCCGCTGCGAAAAATAAAATACACCGCGCCCACCATGCACAGGCCGGCCCAGAGGAAGTCCCATTTGAGGGGCTGGTTCAGGTAGAGCACGGCAAAAGGCGCGAACACCGACAGCGTGATCACCTCCTGGATGATCTTGAGCTGCGCCACGCTGAACTGCGTGTGGCCTATGCGGTTGGCGGGCACCTGCAGCAGGTACTCGAACAGCGCAATGCCCCAGCTGACAAGGGCTGCCACGTACCAGGGCGACGAGGCGTGGTTCTTCAGGTGCCCATACCAGGCAAACGTCATGAAGACATTGCTCATGGCCAGCAGGACCACGGTCTGCAGCCCGACGGGGATGTGTTGGAGCCAGTTCATGTGAGGTGCGCCCGGGTGCTGGAAGGCCTGAATTATCGCGCCCGCAGCGCCAGAAGCCGGATTTTCGATTGCTTTCCGAAAATTGCTTTTTTGCGCGAATTTTCTCGAAAAACCTGCTTCATCGCACAGATACGCAACATTCCGCATCGATGGGCATTCGATGAATCTTCATCAAATCGTCATATTTTTGCCATATCCCGTCGATGGCACGGGACATTCCAGCAACCTGTGCGCAGGCGGCGACCCCGGTGGTCACTCGCCCAGGTAGGCGGCCCGCACGCGCGGATCGCTGAGCAGGGTCTGGCCTGGCCCGGTCATGGTGATCAGGCCGGATTCCATCACATAGCCGCGATCGGCCAGCGCCAGCGCACGGCTGGCGTTCTGCTCGACCAGCACCAGCGTCACGCCCAGCGCATGCACATCGCGCACCACCTCGAAGATCTTGTCCACCATGATGGGCGACAGGCCCATGGAGGGCTCGTCCAGCAGCAGCACCTTGGGCTGGCTCATCAGCGCGCGCGCCATGGCCAGCATCTGCTGCTCGCCGCCCGACATGGTGCCGGCCAGCTGGTCGCGGCGCTCCTTCAGGCGCGGGAAGATGCCGAACATGCGCTCGATGTCGGCGGCAATGCCGGCCTTGTCGTTGCGCGTGTAGGCGCCCATGAGCAGGTTCTCGGTGATGGTCATGCGCGCGAATACGCCGCGCCCCTCCGGCACCATGACCAGGCCCTGGGCCACCAGATCCCAGGCGCCCACGTTGCGGATGCTGCGGCCCAGGTAGTGCACGTCGCCATCCGCCATCTGCAGGCTGCGCGTGACGGCCTTCATGGTCGTGGTCTTGCCCGCACCGTTGGAGCCGATCAGCGAGACCAGCTCGCCCTGGCGGACCTCGAAGTCCACGCCCTTGACGGCCTGTATGCCCCCATAGGCCACCTTCAGTCCCTGGACCTTCAACAGCACCGGCGCGGACACGCCCTTGTCTTGCACTTGCTCACCCATGGTTCAGTGTCCTCCGGTGCCCAGATAGGCTTCGATCACCTTGTCGTTCTTCTGCACCTCGGCCGGCGTGCCTTCGGCGATGGGCTTGCCATAGTCCAGCACGGTGACGCGATCGCACAGGCCCATGACCAGCTTCACGTCGTGCTCGATCAGCAAGATGGTGCGCTGGTCTCGGCGGATGCGGTCGATCAGCTCGCGCAGCTGCACCTTCTCGGTGGCGTTCATGCCGGCGGCCGGCTCGTCCAGCGCGATCAATTGCGGGTCGGTGGCCAGCGCCCGCGCGATCTCCAGGCGGCGCTGGTCGCCGTAGCTCAGCGTGCGGGCCTTGAAGTCGGCGTATTTGGAAATCCCCACGTAGTCCAGCAGTTCGCGGGCCCGCGCGCGGATCGCGGCTTCCTCGGCCTTGAAGCCGGGCGTGCGGAACACCGCGCCGATCAGGCCCGAATGCGTGCGCACATGGCGCCCGACCATCACGTTCTCCAGCGCCGTCATCTCGGCAAACAGCCGGATGTTCTGGAAGGTGCGCGCAATGCCAGCCTTGGCCACCTTGTGCACGGCCGAGGGTTCGTAGGCCTTGCCGGCCAGCTCGAAGCTGCCGCTGTCGGGCGTGTACAGGCCCGTGATCACGTTGAAGAAAGTGGTCTTGCCCGCGCCGTTGGGACCGATCAGGCCGTAGACCTGGCCACGGCCAATGGTCATGCCCACATCGGACAGGGCCTGCAGTCCGCCAAAGCGCTTGGAAATGCCCGAAACCCTGAGCACCGGGGAGGTGGAGCCGTTGTCTGCCGTGTTCGCCATCTGCGTTGTCTCCATGCTCAGGACTGGTGCGGCAGGTTCTTGCCATGCTCGGGCGACGGCCACAGGCCGCGCGGACGCATCAGCATGATGACGATCATGGCCAGCGCGATCAGCAACTGGCGCAGGATGGAGGCGTCAAGCCGCCCGTCGGTCATCTGCTGCAGAGGCCCGGCCACATAGCGCAGCACCTCGGGCAGGGCCGACAGCAGCACCGCCCCCAGGATCACGCCCGGCAGATGGCCCAGGCCGCCGAGCACCACCATGGCCACGATCATGATGGACTCCATGAGGCTGAACGACTCGGGCGAGACGAAGCCCTGGAAGGCCGCGAACATGGCGCCCGAGACACCACCGAAGGAAGCGCCCATGCCGAAGGCCAGCAGCTTCATGTTGCGCGTGTTGATGCCCATGGCCTTGGCGGCGATCTCGTCCTCGCGGATGGCCATCCAGGCGCGGCCGATGCGCGAGTCCTGCAGGCGCCAGCAGATCACGATGCTGACGAGCACCAGGAAGAGGAACAGGTAGTAGTACAGCGTGACCGAGCTGATGTCGTAGCCGAAGATCTCCTGGCGCTTGGCCAGGTCCAGGCCCAGAATCTTCACCGAGTCGATCTGGCCTATGCCCTTGGGGCCGTTGGTGATGTTGACCGGCTGGTCCAGGTTGTTCATGAAGATGCGAATGATCTCGCCGAAGCCCAGCGTGACGATGGCCAGGTAGTCCCCGCGCAGCTTGAGCACCGGGATGCCCAGCAGTATTCCCGTGATGCCCGCCAGCAGCGCCGCCAGCGGTATCACCAGCCAGATGGAGGTATGCAGCCCGTCAGGGAACATGGCGGCAAAGCCCTCGAAGGTCTCCGCCAGATGCGGCGAGGCCATCAGCGCGAACATGTAGGCGCCCACGGCGTAGAACGCCACGTAGCCCAGGTCCAGCAGGCCTGCATAGCCCACCACCACGTTCAGGCCCAGTGCCAGCAGCACATAGAGCAGGGCCAGGTCGGCGATGCGCACCCAGGCATTGCCGAAGTACTGCAGCACCAGCGGCAGCACCATCAGCGCCAGGCCGCCCAGAATCCATTGCACGGTCTTCTTGCTGTTCATGCGGGTCTCCTCAGGCGCGGTCGGCCACACGCTCACCCAGCAGGCCCGAGGGGCGCAGCGTCAGGATGATGATGAGCACGATGAAGGCGAAGATATCGGTGTAGTGGCTGCCCAATACGCCGCCCGTGAGGTCGCCGATGTAGCCCGAGCCTATGGACTCGATCAGCCCCAGCAGCATGGCGCCGACCACGGCGCCGGCCAGGTTGCCGATGCCGCCGAACACGGCCGCCGTGAAGGCCTTGAGCCCCGGCAGAAAGCCCATGGTGTGGTGGGCCGTGCCGTAGTTGGAGGCGTACATGATGCCCGCGATGGCCGCCAGCACGGCGCCGATGATGAAGGTGGCCGAGATCACCACGTCAGGCTTGACGCCCATCAAGGCCGCCACGCGCGGATTCTCGGCCGTGGCCCGCATGGCGCGCCCGAGCTTGGTGTAGTTGACCAGATAGGTCAGCGATGCCAGCGCGATCGCCGTGACCACCAGCACCAGGATCTGGGTGGGCGTGATCACCGCCGTGCCGATCTCGAAGGGCGTGCTCGGCAGCAGCGTGGGATAGGCCTTGTAGTTGGGCTTCCAGATGATCATGGCCAGCGTCTGCAGCAGCAGCGAGACGCCGATGGCCGTGATCAGCGGCGCCAGGCGCGGGCTGCTGCGCAGGCGGCGGTAGGCCACTTTCTCGATCACGAAATTCAGTGCCGCGGCCACCACGCAGGCGATCACGGTCGCCAGCAGCAGGATCAGCCAGCCCGGCGCACCGGGCATGGCCTCCTGCATCAGGCCTATGCAGCTCCAGCTGGTCAGCGCGCCGACCATGAGCACCTCGCCATGGGCGAAGTTGATGAGCTGGATGATGCCGTACACCATGGTGTAGCCCAGGGCGATCAGGGCGTACATGCTGCCCAGGACCAATCCGTTGATGACCTGCTGAAGCAGTATGTCCATATGCGCTCTCCCCTTTAGTCCAGGATGGAGACATTCAGCGTGCCTCGCATCCAAACGAACGGAGCCAGCAATGCCATGGTGGTGGAAGCTCTCCCGCCGCATCCTGGCTTGTGGCCCGGAAACCGCAGGGGATTGGCGATTCTAGGCACCCCCCGGTGGCCTGCAACGCCTTGTTGCAGGGGGGTTTCCCGAGGCTTTACAAGCCACGTGCTCTTATGTAGCACTGCAGCAATTTGCCGTAGCCAGCATGAACTCCTACCATCAACGGCAGTGCCGCCAGCCCGCGGTGGCCACGGAGAACCCCGATGAAATACCACGGCAGCTGCCACTGCGGCGGCATCGCTTTCGATGTGGAAGGCGAACTCACCCAGGCCATGGCCTGCAACTGCTCCATCTGCGCGCGCAAGGGCGCCCTCATGTGGTTCGTTCCCAGGGAACAGCTGCAGCTGCAGACGCCCGATGAACAGATGCGGACCTACACCTTCAACCGGCACCTGATCCAGCACCGCTTCTGCCCGACCTGCGGCATCCATCCGTTTGGCGAGGCCATCGATCCCCAGGGCCGGCACATGGCGGCCGTCAACGTGCGCTGCCTGGAAGGCGTGGACCCCGAGGCGCTGCGCATCACGCGCTACGACGGGCGATCGGCCTGAGGCTGGCTGCAGGCCCGCAGCGCTTGTTCCTCCACATCGCGCAGGCGGTCCTTGCCGAAGTAGATCTCGTCGCCAACAAAAAAGGTGGGCGATCCGAAAGCGCCACGGTGGAAGGCCTGCTCGGTATTTGCCAGCAGCCGGGCCTTGACTTCGGGCGTCTGGCTTGCGGCGATCAGGGCTGGGGCGTCCAGGCCCGCCCCGGACAGCTCGGTGCCGATCACCTGGGCATCGTCCATCTTGCAGCCCTTCTCCCACATGCTGGAGAACACCGCATCCACATAACGCTCGAAGCAGCCCAGGCCCTGCGCCGCCACGGCCCCGCGCATGATTTGCAGGGTGTTGACGGGAAAGTGCGGATTCATCCGGAAGCGCGTGAGCCCATGCCTTTGCACGAAACGCTGCAGTTCCAGCGCCTCATAGGCGCGCTTGTTGGGAATGTCGGCATTCGCCTCGGCCGGTGAGCGGTTGTTGGCCAGCTTGAACAGGCCGCCCAGCAGGACCGGCACATAGTCGAAGCGGATGCCGCTGCGCGCCTCGATTGCGGGGATGACCTGGTGGCAGAGATAGGCGTTGGGGCTGCCGAAGTCGAAGAGGAATTGCACGTTGGGTTTCATGGCACGGCCTGCATCAAATGGGATGGAACATCGAAGCGAAGGGGCTGAAGCGGGTGAAGGGACGCAAATGGCTGAAGGGCCTACCAGGGCTCCATCCAGGGGCGGATTTCGGTTTCATGCGTCCAGGCATCGCGCGGCTGCTGGTGCAGTTGCCAGTAGAGGTCGGCGATGTGGTCGGGATTGAGGATGCCGTCCTGCTGCTTGAGGGCATAGCGATCGGGAAAGTTGGTCCGGATGAACTCCGTGTCGATGGCGCCGTCGATCACGGGATGGGCCACATGGATGCCCTTGGGCCAGAGCTCGCGCGCCATGCTCTGGGCCAGCGCACGCAGGCCGTGCTTGGCACCGGCAAACGCCGCAAAGCCCTCGCGCCCGCGCAGGCTGGCGGTGGCACCCGTGAAGATGATGGTGCCCCGGCCGCGCGGCAGCATCACCCTGGCCGCCTCCCGCCCCATCAGGAAGCCGGCGAAGCAGGCCATCTCCCAGACCTTGAAGTAGACGCGCGCCGTGGTCTCGGTGATGCCGAAGCGCACGTTGGCGCCGATGTTGAAGACGGCGACCTCGATGGGTGCGATCTCGGCCTCGATCTTCTGCACCAGGGCCACCATTTCCTCTTCCTTGCGCGCGTCGCTGCCAAAACCATGTGCCTGCCCGCCGGCGGCGCGGATCTGTTCGACCAGGGGCTGGAGCTTGTCCGCGTCGCGGCGCGTGACGCAGGCGATATAGCCTTCGCGCGCAAAACGCCGGGCGATGGCACCGCCCGTGGCGTCGCCAGCGCCGATCACGAGAATGGCTTTCTTGTCGGTCATGGGATCTCCGTGGATGATTGGTCAGTTCATTTTTTGAACTCAATGCACGGTAGGTTTAAAATCAGAACCCGTCAAGCGGGGAACTGCCCAATGAAATGGAACGAACTGGAAGAGGAGCGCTGCTCCATCGCACGCACGGTCTCGGTCATCGGCGACCGCTGGACACTGCTGGTGCTGCGCGACTGCTTTCTGGGCGTACGCCGTTTTGATGAATTCCTGGGGCGCCTGGGCATTTCACGCCCCATGCTGTCGGACAGGCTGGCCAGGCTGGTCGAGGCAGGCGTGCTCAAGAAGGTGGCCTACCAGGAGGCGCCGGTACGGCACGAGTACCGCCTCACGCCCAAGGGGCTGGACCTGCATCCCGTGGTCATGGCCATCGTGCACTGGGGCGATGTACACATGTCCGGCGAGGAAGGCCGGCCCTTGCTGCACCGGCATACGGTGTGCGGCCACACGTTCGACCCCCTGGTCGTCTGCTCGGAGTGCCACGCCCCCCTGCACGCGCGGGACGTGGCGGTGGAGCCCGGCCCGGGCGCCTAGCCCCGGCACCGGCCTGCCCTCACCGGCTTCGGCTATGCGCCGCCTGCCTCTTCGTCCCACTTGCGCAGCACGGCCAGCTTCTCGCCGATCTTGATCTCCAGGCCCCGGGGCACGGGCTGGTACCAGCCCGGCTCCGCAATGCCTTCGGGCAGATAGGTCTCGCCGGCCGCGTAGGCGTTGGGCTCGTCGTGCGCATAGCGGTATTCATGGCCGTAGCCCAGTTCCTTCATGAGCTTGGTGGGCGCGTTGCGCAGGTGCACGGGCACCTCGCGGCTCCTGTCCTGCTTCACGAAGGCCCGGGCCTTGTTGTAGGCGTTGTAGCCGGCGTTGCTCTTGGCGGCCATGGCCAGGTAGATGACGGCCTGGCCCAGCGCCAGCTCGCCCTCGGGGCTGCCCAGGCGCTCATAGGTCAGGGCCGCGTCGTTGGCGATCTGCATGGCGCGCGGATCGGCCAGGCCGATGTCCTCCCAGGCCATGCGCACGATGCGCCGCGACAGGTAGCGTGCATCGGCCCCGCCATCGAGCATGCGCGTGAGCCAATAGAGCGCGGCATCGGGATGGGAGCCGCGCACGGACTTGTGCAGGGCCGAGATCTGGTCGTAGAAGTTGTCGCCGCCCTTGTCGAAGCGCCTGGCATTCAAGGTCAGCGCGTTCTGCACGAACTCGGCATCGATCCGCGTGACGCCCGCAGCGCCGGCCGCCGTCTGGCATTGCTCCAGCAGGTTCAGGAACCGCCGGGCATCGCCATCGGCATAGCCGACGATGGTGTCCCGCGCCAGGTCGTCGAACTCCAGGCCGCCCAGGGCCTTTTCCTGCGCCCGCAGCAGCAGTTGCCGGAGTTCATCGTCGGTCAGGGATTGCAGCACATAGACCTGCGCGCGCGACAGCAGGGCCGAGTTCACCTCGAAGGAAGGGTTCTCCGTGGTGGCGCCGATGAAGGTGACCAGCCCGCTTTCCGCATAGGGCAGCAGCGCATCCTGCTGGGACTTGTTGAAGCGGTGGATCTCGTCCACGAAGAGGATGGTGTGCCGGCCCATGGCCAGGTTCTGCTGCGCCTGCTCCATGGCCGCGCGGATGTCCTTGACCCCGGAGAACACCGCAGACAGCGCAATGAACTCGCACTTGAAGGCCGTGGCCGTGAGCCGGGCCAGCGTGGTCTTGCCCACGCCGGGCGGCCCCCAGAAGATCATGGAATGCGGCTTGCCTGACTGGAAGGCCAGGCGCAGCGGCTTGCCCTCGCCCAGCAGATGGGACTGGCCCACGACCTCGTCCAGGGTCTTGGGCCGCAGCGCTTCGGCCAGTGGTGCGGAGGGCTCCTGGGTGAACAGATCAGCCATGGGCCAGCTCCGTCGCAGGCAACGCCGCGCAGAAGGCGTTCGGCAGCCCATGTGCCGGATTCGCTGCCGAGGGGAACAGATGCAGTTGCAAAACCATGACGCCATTGTCCACGCCATGGCGGCAGCGGGTGCGCCAGCCCCTGATGCCTGTACCTGGCTGCGGGGGATGAAGCCATGGATCGCCAGCTGGGATCCTGGCCATCGCCTGCAGGCATGTCACTCACATGACATGAATGGTTTGCATGCATCTTATCAAGAGCAATCACTGACATTTTTCACCCGCTTCGGGCCGCCGCCCTAAAATGCTGCCCTTTGCGGAGCCGGCCGCGCGGCATGCGCGGCCATCGGGCCTGCGCCATTGCTGCCCCATCGCTCCGCGCCTCCCACCGTTTCCGGAACTGCCTGCCATGCGGCAAGGCGGGACCTTTTCATTTCTGCATCCATGCAAACACTCAAGACCCGGGACCTTATCGCCCTAGGCTTCATGACCTTTGCGCTGTTCCTCGGCGCGGGCAACATCATCTTTCCGCCCATGGTCGGCCAGGGCGCCGGCGAGCACGCGGCCGCGGCGGCCACGGGCTTTCTGCTCACGGGCGTGGGCCTGCCGTTGCTCACCGTGGTGGCGCTGGCGCGCGTGGGCGGTGGGCTCGATGCACTGACCTCGCCCGTGGGCCGCAAGGCCGGCATGGTGCTGGGCCTGCTGATCTATCTCATCCTCGGCCCGCTGTTTGCCACGCCGCGCACGGCCACCGTGTCGTTCGAGATGGGCTTTGCGCCCTTCGTGGGCCACAGCAGCACTGCGCTGTTCATCTACTCGGCGGTGTACTTTGTGCTGGTCATGGGCCTGTCCCTGTTCCCCGGCAAGCTGATCGACACCATCGGCAAGCTGATCACGCCCGTGCTGATCCTGGCCCTGGTGGTGCTGGGTGCCGCCGCCGTGCTGCTGCCGGCCGGTGCCGCCACCAGCGCCAGCGGCGACTACCTGGTCGCGCCCCTGACCGAAGGGTTTCTGGAGGGCTACCAGACCATGGACGCGCTGGGCGCCCTGGCCTTCGGCATCGTCATCGTCAACGCCATCCGGGACCGGGGCATCTCCCACACCGGGCTGCAGACGCGCTACGCCATCATCGCGGGCGTGATCGCGGCCGTGGGCCTGGGCCTGGTGTATCTGTCGCTGATCCATCTGGGCGCCACCAGCCAGTCCATCGCCCCGCAGGCGCAGACCGGCGTGCTCATCCTCACGCGCTATGTGGATCACACCTTCGGCCCCATCGGCAGCCTGCTGCTGGCCGTGGTGATTTCCCTGGCCTGCCTGACCACGGCCGTGGGCCTGGTCAGCGCCTGTGGCGCCTACTTCAGCGAGATGCTGCGCCTGCCCTACCGCGCGGTGGTGGTGGCCATTGGGCTGGCGTGCATCCTGGTGTCCAACCAGGGCCTGGCCCAGCTGATTGCCCTGTCCGGCCCCGTGCTGGTGGGCATTTATCCGCTGGCCATCGCCCTGGTGGTGTTGAGCCTGCTGTCAGGCCTGTGGCGCAATGCGCAGCGCGTGTTCGCGCCGGTGCTGGCCGTGGCGCTGGTGTTCGGTCTTGTCGATGCCGCCAAGGCGGCCGGCTGGCAGGACTGGCTGCCGGCCTTCCTGAACAGCCTGCCGGGCAACGGCATGGGCTGGGCCCTGCCCGTGGCAGCCACCCTGGTGCTGGCAGCGCTCCACGACCGGCTGCGCCCGGCCCCGGCCAACGCGTTCAGGCCGTCCTGAAACGCGCCATGAGTTCGACCAGCTGATGGGCCTGCTTGCGCAGGCTCTCGGCGGCCGAACTGGTCTGTTCCACCAGCGCGGCGTTCTGCTGGGTCCCCTCCTCGATGCGGACGATGGCGCTGTTGACGTGGCTCACGCCAGCGCTCTGTTCGCCGCTGGAGTGGCTGATGGCGCCGATCATGCGCGAGACCTTGGCAATCACCTCCTGCACCGAGGCCATGGTCGCACCCGCGCTGTCCACCTCCTCGGCTCCCAGGGCCACGCGCTGGGCGTTGGCCTGGATCAGGTCACGGATTTCCCGCGCAGCGCCCGAGCTGCGCTGGGCCAGCGTGCGGACCTCGGCGGCGACCACGGCAAAGCCCCGGCCCTGTTCTCCGGCCCGTGCGGCCTCCACGGCCGCATTGAGCGCAAGAATATTGGTCTGGAACGCGATGCCGTCGATCACCTCGATGATGCTGACCACGCGCTCGGACGCATCCTGGATGCTGCGCATGGTGCCCACGACGGCCGAGATGGCATCGCCACCGCGCGTGGCGATGTCGCTGGCGGACGAAGCCAGCAGGTTGGCCTTCTCTGCGTGATCGGCATTGCCGCGCACGGTGGAGTCGAGCTGGTCCATGGACGAAGCCGTCATCTGCAGGGCCGATGCCTGCTGCTCGGTGCGCTGGGCCAGGTCGCTGTTGCCGGCCGCGATCTGCGAGCTGGCGGATGCCACCTGCTCCGCATTGCCACGCACTTCCACGACGATGCTGCGCAGCTGCTCCTGCATGGCGCCCAGCGCCCGCAGCAGCTGGCCCAGTTCGTCTGGCCCGCCGCTCGCTATGGCATTGGTCAGATGGCCCTGGGCCACCTTCTCGGCCAGCTGGACCGCGCTGCGCAGCGGTGCCACCACGGCACGGGTGATGAGCCAACCAATGGCCACGCCGGCCACGGCCGCCACCAGCATCAGCACCAGGCTCAGCTCAGTGGCGTGCTTGCCGCTGCTGTAGGCATCGTCGGCCACCGCCTTGCTCTGCGCCGCAATGCCGGCCTTGAGCTGGGAAAGCAGCTCGGCCGGCTCGCGGTCCACGCCGCGCACGGCCATGTCGCCCACCGAGGGGTCGAAGCCCGTGGCCTCGAATTTGTCCAGCCCCACGCGGTAGCCTTCGGCCATCTTGCGGTGCTGCGCCACAAAGCCCTGGGCGATCTCGCGCAGGGAGGCATCGTCCACCAGGGCCAGCAAGGCCGCGGTCTTGTCCTGCACGGCGCGCTCATCGGCCAGAAAGCCCTTCCAGTGCTGCTCGCGCAGCGCGTTGTCCGAGCCGCGCAGCAGCACGTTCTTCCATTCCTGGACCTGGGTTTTGAAGTGGCCTTCCACCTCGGCGGCGAGGCGTTCCGCCGCCATGTGGCGCTGGACATCGCCGTGAAAGACGCCTAGGGATCGATGGGCCGACCAGAGTCCGAAGAATCCGGCAGCGAGGGTGAATAGCAGCGCCATGGCAATGGCGAGCGGCAACTTGCGACTGAGGTTCATAAAGGCATGCGAGAGCCGGCCAGCATGTCCTCGAAGGGACGTCGAAACAATCGCTGGCCGCAGGCCGCCATTGTCTCGACGATATTAGGCAAAACCATTACAAAACCTCACAAACTGCGCACTGCAGCTGTGACAGGCCTGAAGGGTTGCCCCGCGCGGCAACGCGGCTTACTGCTTGAGCACGTCGGCGCCCGCTGGCACCTTGAAATCGAAAGTCGAGGCCGGCAGGGACGCCTGGGTCTGCAGCTGGCTGAAGCGGATCAGCGAACGCTGGCCAAAGCTGTCCAGGATGTCCAGCGCCGAAAGCTGGCCATCGGCCGCAAAGCCCACGCGCACGCTCTTGAGCTGGCCGTTCTTGTCCTTGGGACTGGCCTGGACCCATTGCAGGCCATCCTGCTCGGGCGCGGACTGCAGATCGAAGTCGGCGCTCAACGCCTTCAGATCGTTGGCCGACGCCAGGATGGCGGCCGGCGTGCTGCCCAGGGCCTGGGCCTGGGGGCGCTGCGTGACCTGGTTGAGGTCGGCGTCATAGAGCCACAGCGTCTTGCCGTCGGCGACGATGGTCTGCTCGAACGGCTTGGTGTAGACGAACCTGAACTTGCCGGGACGCTGGAATTCGAATTGGCCGCTGGAGTTCTTGGTGCGCGGCGGCTGGCCATCCTTGGACGGGGCCGTGACGGCCTGGGTGAATTCGGCGCGGCCGGCCTGGGAATTCTTCATGAAGGCTTCCAGGCTCTTGAGGCCATCGGCCCACGAGGCCGTCGCGCTTGCCGCGATCACAACTGCAGTCAACAGACGTTTCATTCTTTCTCCATGATTGCGGGGAAGCGGGCTCATTCCCCGGCGCGCGCGGGCACCAGCACTTCGCGCTGCCCGCTGGCCGTGAGACCGCTGACGAGGCCCGCCTTTTCCATATCTTCCAGCAGGCGCGCCGAGCGGTTGTAACCAATCCTGAGCTTGCGCTGCACATACGAGATGCTGGCCTTGCGGTCCTTGAGGACCACTTCCACGGCCTGGTCGTACATGGGGTCCTTCTCGCCGTTGCCGCCGTCGCCGGACTCCGAGCCGAACTCGCTGTCGCCCTCGGCCGTGCCGCCTTCGAGCACGCCTTCGATGTAGTCGGCCTCGCCCTGCTCCTTGAGGTAGCCCACCACGCGGTGCACTTCCTCGTCCGACACGAAGGCGCCGTGCACGCGCACGGGCAGGCCCGTGCCGCTGGCCATGTAGAGCATGTCGCCCATGCCCAGCAGGGATTCGGCGCCCATCTGGTCAAGCACGGTGCGGCTGTCGATCTTGCTGCTGACCTGGAAGGCGATGCGCGTGGGGATGTTGGCCTTGATCAGGCCGGTGATCACGTCCACGCTGGGGCGCTGGGTGGCCAGGATCAGGTGGATGCCAGCCGCGCGGGCCTTCTGGGCCAGGCGCGCGATCAGCTCCTCGATCTTCTTGCCGACCACCATCATCAGGTCGGCCAGCTCGTCGATGACGATGACGATGTGCGGCAGGCGCTGCAGAGGCTCAGGCTCCTCGGGCGTGAGGCTGAAGGGGTTGGGAATGGATTCCTCGCGCGCCTTGGCCTCGTCGATCTTGGCGTTGTAGCCCGCCAGATTGCGCACGCCCAGCTTGCTCATGAGCTTGTAGCGGCGCTCCATCTCGGCCACGCACCAGTTCAGGCCATTGGCAGCCTGCTTCATGTCGGTGACCACGGGGCACAGCAGGTGAGGAATGCCTTCATAGACCGACATTTCCAGCATCTTGGGGTCGATCATCAGCAGGCGCACATCGCGGGCCTCGGCCTTGTACAGCAGCGACAGGATCATGGCGTTGATCCCCACCGACTTGCCCGAACCCGTGGTGCCGGCCACCAGCACGTGCGGCATCTTGGCCAGATCGGCCACGACCGGATTGCCCACGATGTCCTTGCCCAGGCCCATGGTCAGCATGCTCTTGGCGTCGTGGTAGACCTGCGAGCCCAGCACCTCGGACAGGCGGATGGACTGGCGCTTGGCATTGGGCAGCTCCAGCGCCATGAAATTCTTGCCGGGAATCGTCTCGATCACGCGGATGGACACCAGGGACAGCGAGCGCGCCAGATCCTTGGCCAGGTTCACGATCTGCGAGCCCTTGACGCCCGTGGCCGGCTCGATCTCGTAGCGCGTGATCACGGGGCCGGGCATGGCGGCGACCACATGCACATCGACACCAAAGTCCTTGAGGCGCTTTTCGATCAGCCGGCTGGTCATCTCCAGCGTCTCGGGCGAGACGCTTTCCTGGCGCTGCTGCGCCGCATCGAGCAGATCCACCTGGGGCAGCTTGCTGTCGGGCAGTTCGGAGAACAGGGGCTTCTGGCGCTCCTTGACCACGCGCACGCTGGGTAGCGCAGCCTCCTGGAGCATGGGTTCGATGATCTGCACGGGCTGCGGGTGCTGCACGGCGCTTTCCGTGCGCTCTTCCTGCACCACTTCCTCGCGCTCGCGCGCAGCGCGGCGGCCTGCGGCTTCGTCCCGGGCCTTTTCACGGCGCGCAAAAAGAAAGAGCACCCAGCCGTCCAGGCGTGCGCCCATGGATTCGGCCAGATGACCCCAGGAAAAGCGGAACACCATGGCCAGGCCGATCACGGCCACGCAGATGCCGATCAGGCCCGAGCCCATGAAGCCCAGCCACTGCAGGCTGTGGTACCCCAGCATGTAGCCGAAGACACCGCCGGCCGGGCCGGGCAGCACGCTCTCGAAGCGGTACAGGCGCGTCCACTCCAGTGCGCAGCTCGCACCCAGCAGCAGCAGCAGCCCGCCCCAAAAGCGCAGGCGCCGGCGCCACAGGGGCGGCAGTGGCACACCGTCGCGCGGCACGCCGCCGCGCAGCCAGCGCGCAAAGGAAGACAGCCAGGTCTGCAGCGAGGCCAGCACCAGCCACCAGACCGACATGCCGAAACCGAAATAGCAGGCGTCAGCCAGCCAGGCTCCGACGCGGCCCATCCAGTTGGCGACCAGGCGCGCGTGTCCCGCCCCGGAGGTGGACCACGCTGGATCCTGGGGCGAGTAGCTGAGCATGGAGGCAAGCCAGAACACCAGGGCCAGCAGCCCCGCCAGCAGCAGCATTTCGTGGCCGAAGCGCGCCACCATGCCGGGGCGCGCCGCAGACCTGGATTTGCCCTTGGCGGATGTGGAAGCGTTCAGAGCGTTCAATGAGTAAGTCATACGCAGGCGGGAGCTTACCCCAGCCCCCTCGGACTGGCCGCAAAAACAGCCAGGGCGACCCGCAAGCGTAATGCAAGCACTTGCAACAGAGCATGACACCGCCGCACGACGGCGCCACGTCGATCATTTTTGACAATCCGGGCCATTGATCCATATGGCAACGGGAACCTGACTGCGGAGCGATACTCCACAGCTGTTCCCGATGTATCTTTTTTTCTGCACGCCGACTGCCGGCGTGCGCCTTTTTCAAGAACTGCATCCATGTCTTCTACCCAACACGCCAAAGTCCTGATCCTCGGCTCCGGCCCTGCCGGCTACACGGCCGCCATCTATGCCGCGCGCGCCAACCTCAACCCGCTGCTGGTGACCGGCATGGCCCAGGGCGGCCAGCTGATGACGACGACCGAGGTGGACAACTGGCCTGCAGACGTGAACGGCGTGCAGGGCCCCGAGCTGATGCAGCGTTTTCTGGAGCACGCAGAGCGCTTCAAGACCCAGGTGGTGTTCGACCACATCCACAGCGTCGATTTCTCCAAGCGCCCCTTCACGCTGACCGGCGACTCCGGCACCTATACCTGCGACAGCCTGATCATCGCCACCGGCGCCTCGGCCAAGTACCTGGGCCTGCCCTCCGAAGAGGCCTTCATGGGCCGCGGCGTCTCCGGCTGCGCCACCTGCGACGGTTTCTTCTACCGTGAGCAGCCCGTGTGCGTCGTCGGCGGCGGCAACACGGCCGTCGAGGAAGCCCTGTACCTGTCCAACATCGCCAGCAAGGTCACCCTGGTGCACCGCCGCGACAAGTTCAAGGCCGAGCCCATCCTCGTGGACAAGCTCATGGACAAGGTCCGGGCCGGCAAGATCGAGCTCAAGACCCACTTCGTGCTCGAAGAGGTGCTGGGCGACCAGTCCGGCGTGACCGGCATCCGCATCAAGAGCACCCAGGACGGCCATGCCGAGGACATCCAGCTGCAGGGCTGCTTCATCGCCATCGGCCATGCGCCCAACACCGAGATCTTCAAGGGCCAGCTGGAGATGGACGAGACCGGCTACATCATCACCCAGGGCGGCCTCAAGGGCTTTGCCACGCAGACCAGCGTGCCCGGCGTGTTCGCGGCCGGCGACGTGCAGGACCATGTCTACCGCCAGGCCATCACCAGCGCCGGCACGGGCTGCATGGCCGCGCTGGACGCCCAGCGCTTCCTCGAACAGGAATAAGCAGGACGCCACCCTGCCCGCCCTGCTCTCCCGCAGGGCGGCAAAAGCCCCTGGCTGCAGCCGTGTTTGGCTGGCCCAGGGGCTTTTCTCATGGAGACGCTATAATCCGTGGCTTTGCTGAATTTGAAGCGCGCCTTGCTTGCATGGCCAGGACACTTTCAGCATGGGGTTACCGCCACCCTTTATGGCGAGGTGAGGTTGCCGGCAAGCCATGCAGCAAATGCAGGGCATCAGCGTCGGCGGCTGTACAACTATCGGAGTGTCCTCATGGCACGCGTATGTGAAGTAACGGGCAAGAAGCCCATGGTGGGAAACAACGTTTCCCACGCCAACAACAAGACCAAGCGTCGTTTCCTGCCCAACCTGCAATACCGCCGTTTCTGGGTTGAGAGCGAAAACCGTTGGGTGCGCCTGCGCGTTTCCAGCGCTGCTCTGCGCCTGATCGACAAGAACGGTATCGACTCCGTGCTCGCAGACCTGCGTGCCCGTGGCCAAGCCTAAATCCCTCAAGGAGAAACACCATGGCTGCTAAAGGCGGACGCGAAAAGATCAAGCTGGAATCCACTGCAGGAACCGGCCACTTCTACACCACGACCAAGAACAAGAAGACAATGCCCGAGAAGATGGCGATCATGAAGTTTGATCCCAAGGCTCGCAAGCACGTCACGTACAAGGAAATCAAGCTGAAGTAATTCAGCCTGTTCCCGGTACCGACAAAAAACCGCCCGGCGCAAGCCCGGCGGTTTTTTTGCGTCCGCTTTGTGTTGGCTTTGTGCCCGCTTTGCGTCCGTTTTTCGTCTGTTTTTCGCCTGTCACCCACTGCGCGCCGGCTGACCCAGCTGCGCACAGGCCATGGCACCCAGCTCGCGGCAGGCCTGCTCGATCACGGCATCCACCGGCAGGGTGCAGCCCAGGCGCATGCAGTGCTCGTAGCGCCCCGAGTTCGAGAACATGCTGCCCGGCGCCGTGCGGATGCCGCGCGCCAGCGCCTGCGTGAACAGCGCGGACGTGGACACGCCAGCCGGAAACTCCAGCCACAGGCTGAGCCCGCCGGGCGGCAGGCTCAGCCGCGTGCCCAGCGGGAAAAACCGCGCCACCAGCTGCGCCATGCCTTCACGCTGGCGCCGCAACTGCTGCTTGAGGCGCTGCAGATTGCGCAGATGCGCGGGCGAGCCCACGCAGGCGGCCGCCAGCAACTGGGCCAGGGTCTGGGTACCCCGGCTGCGCGCGAACTTGAGCATCTGCACCCGGCCATGCCACTGGCCAGCGTTCATCCAGCCCTGGCGCAGGCCCGGCGCCATGCTCTTGTTGAAGGCCTCGCAATAGATGACATGGCCCGGCAGGCGATCCCAGGCCTTGATGGGGCGCACGGGCTGGCTGCTTTCCACGAACAGTCCATAGGAGTCGTCCTCAATCAATGCCACGCCGTGGGCGCCGCACAGATCGACCAGCCTGGCCTTGTGCTCATCGGGAATGCGCGTACCCAGCGGCATCTGCAGCTCGGGCACGACCACCACGGCCTTCAGGCGCGGCTGGGTCTGCAGGGCCAGCTCCAGCGCCTCGATGGACAGGCCGGTGCGCGGGCTGCAGGGAATCTCCAGCGCCTGCATCTGCAAGGACTCCACCACCTGCAGCAGGCCGTAGTAGGTCGGCGACTCCACGGCCACCACATCCCCCGGCGAGGCCACGGCGGCCAGCGCCAGGCTCACGGCCTCGGAATTGCCCGTGGTCGCCAGCACATCGGCCGGTGCCACATGGATGCCCGCCGCCAGCGCGCGCCGCGCCATGGCGCGCTGGAAATCAGGGTGGCTGCCCATCATGGAGCGCCCCAGCACCAACAGGTCGGGCTGCTCGCGCAGCAGCCGGGCGGCGGTCTGGTTCAGGTAGCTGCGATCGAACAGTTCGGGCGGCGGCGTGGCACCGCCCAGGTCCACGCGCACGTCGGCCTGGCGGCCGCGCTCCAGCATCAGGGAAATGTGTTCATTGATGCCTGCGAAGTGCGGCTGCGGCAGCGGTTGCACCGGCTGGCTCAGGTCGGGCTCGCTGGCCGGGGCCAGGCCTGCAGGCCGGGCATCGCGCACGAAGTAGCCCACGCGCGGGCGGGCTTCTAGCTGGCCCAGGTCCTCCAGATGCCGCAGCGTCTGCAGCGCCGTGGACAGGCTGACCTCATGGCGGCGCATCAGCTCGCGCACGGAAGGCATGCGCTCGCCCGCCTTGAGCGTGCCCAGCTCCATGGCCAGGCTGTAGTCGGCCGCCAGGCGGCGGTACAGGGTCGGAGAGGCGCTTGCAAGGGTCATGGAACAGATGGAGAACGAATCGGGGACGAGAGGACTTGCCCGCGATCTTGCCGCAAGGCGCTGTTACGCAACAGATACAGATCCATCAGCCACAAAGCAGAACAGATCCACCGCCATCTGCACTGCTGCGATGCAACAAGCCGCGGGCTGTGCCTGTGCCGATGAGGGCCGCGTGCCTACGCTTGAGGGCCTGGAATCACAGGACACAGACCATGCACAACGCCGACACCCGCTCTTTCGAACTGCGCCATCTTGCCCCCGGCAACGATCTTCACCTGCATGTGCTGGAGGGCAGTGAACTGTTCTGCCGCCACGGCCCGCTGGAAATCACCGCCCCGCAACAGGCCTGGGCGGATGGGGCGCCCGCGCCGGCCCTCAGGCTGCAGCCGGGCCAGGGCTGGCGTGCGGGCGCCGATCTGCAGATACGGGTCCGCTCCTTGTCCCAGGCCATGGCAAGCCTGGAACTGCGGCAGAGCCCCACAGCAAAAAGCCGCATCGCCTCCGAAGAGGGGATGCGGCCCCGGGCATGGTCGGTTGCCGGCTGGCTTCGCGGCTTCAGGCGTGGGCAGCGCGCAGCTTGACGGAAAACTCCTTGAGCGCGGCAATGCCGCTGGCCTCGGCGCGATGGCACCAGGCCTGCAGATGGGCCGTCAGTTGCTCGCGCGACAGCGAGGTGTTCAGCCACAGCTGGCGCAGCTCCTCGCGCATGACCAGCATCTGGTCGAGCACGGGGTGGGCTGCGCGCGCCTGGGCCAGTTGCCCCTGTGCCTGGGCGGGCACCTTGTCGGCATCGCGGTGCAGCCAGCGGCGCGCCGTCTTGAGCAGGGACAGGTCGGCCTGCCGGGCCTTGCGCTGCTTGAGCGCATCGAGCTCGATCTGCACGGCGGCGCGCACGCCGCGCGCATAGCGGGCCATGACCTCGTAGCGGTTGGCGATCACGGCCTCCAGCGTCTTTTCGTCGGCCACGGGCTTGACGGCGCCCATGACCAGCCGCGGCGCCGTCTTCTTGACCTTGGCCCAGCCCAGCTTCTGCATGGCGCTGATGTAGACCCAGCCCACGTCGAACTCATAGCGCTTGACCGAGAACTTCGCCGAGGTCGGGTAGGTATGGTGGTTGTTGTGCAGTTCCTCGCCGCCAATGATCAGGCCCCAGGGCACGAGGTTGGTGCTGGCATCCTGGACCTCGAAGTTGCGGTAGCCCCAGAAATGGCCCAGGCCGTTGACCACGCCGGCAGCCCAGAAAGGAATCCAGGCCATCTGCACGGCCCAGATCGTCAGTCCGATGGCGCCGAACAGCAGCACGTCGATGATCAGCATCAGCGAAGGGCCCCAGATCGAATGCCGGCTGTAGAGATGACGCTCGATCCAGTCGTCGGGCGTGCCGTGGCCGAACTTCCTGAGTGTCTCGGCGTTCGCCGCCTCTTCGCGGTACAGCTCCGCACCCTGGCGCATCACGGTGTCCAGGCCACGTGTCTGCGGGCTGTGGGGGTCGTCCTCGGTTTCGCACTTGGCGTGGTGCTTGCGGTGGATGGCCACCCACTCCCTGGTGACCATGCCCGTGCCCAGCCACAGCCAGAAACGGAAGAAGTGCGAAGGAACCGGCCCCAGGTCCAGCGAGCGGTGGGCCTGGCAGCGGTGCAGGAAGATGGTGACGCCCGCAATGGTGATGTGGGTGGTGGCCAGGGCGTACAGCAGCAGCTGCCACCACGACAGCTGCCACAGGCCATGGGCCATCCAATCCACGGCGAGGTTCCAAACCGATCCGAAATCCAGCGACATAACCGAAGCCTTTGGCAAGGCGGCGCCCAATGGCACCGATGCCTCAATTTTAGGCGATGCGCCTACAAAGGCATTCGGCAATCTCCTGCGATTTACAGCTTATTGCGTCTGCAAGTTACGGCTTCCGGGTCCAAACGGCGGCGAAAAAGCCATCCGTCTCATGGCGCTGCGGCCACAGGCGCAGGTACTGCGTGCCGGTCTCGCCGCCGCTGCACAGCGCATCGCCCTGCTCCACCTTGAGCTGGGCCAGCAGTTCGCCGGCATCAATGGCCACGAAGTCAGAGTGCTCCGCTGCAAAGGCTTCGGCGATGGCTTCGTTTTCCTGGGGCAGGACCGAACAGGTGGCATAGACCAGGCGCCCACCCGGCTTGACCAGGCGCGCTGCACTGGCCAGGATGGCCGCCTGCTTTTGCGTGAGCTCCTCGATGGCCTTGGCCGACTGGCGCCACTTGAGGTCGGGATTGCGGCGCAGCGTGCCCAGGCCCGAGCAGGGCGCATCGACCAGCACGCGGTCGATCTTGCCGGCCAGGCGCTTGACGCGGTCGTCGCGCTCATGGGCGATGGCCGCAGGGTGCACATTCGACAGGCCCGAGCGCGCCAAGCGTGGCTTCAGGGCTTCGAGCCGGTGGCCGGACACATCGAAGGCGTACAGGCGCCCCGTGCTGCGCATGGACGCGCCAATGGCCAGGGTCTTGCCGCCTGCGCCGGCGCAGAAATCGACCACCATTTCGCCGCGCTTGGCGTCCAGCATCAGCGCCAGCAGCTGGGAGCCTTCATCCTGCACCTCGATGGCGCCGCGCGTGAAGGCGTCCAGCCGGGCCAGCGCAGGCTTGCCCTGCACGCGCAGGCCCCAGGGCGAGTACGGCGTGGCTTCGGCGGCGATGCCGGCATCGGCCAGTTCCTTTTGCACATCGGCGCGCTTGGCGTTCAGCGCATTGACGCGCAGATCCAGCGGTGCGGCCTGCTCCATGCTCTGGGCAAAGGCCCAGAAATCTTCGCCCAGCTGCTGCTTGAGCGGCGCGACCAGCCACTCGGGCAGGTTGTGGCGGTGCGGCTCCATCAGCTCATCGGGGCGCACGGCATCGCATGCGTCCAGCCATTGCAGTTCCTGGGGGGACAGCGCCGCGCGCGCAAAGCCGAGCGCCTCCTTGACGCCCTGCTCGGACTTGCCGGCCACGCGGGCCAGGGCTTCCTGGCTATGGGTAAAACCCAGGATGGCCAGCCTGCGCTCACGCGAGCCGCTGCCAGAACGCGCCAGGCTCTCAAAAAGCAGCTTCTTGCGCAGCACGGTGTAGGCGGTTTCGGCCAACGCGGCACGCTCGCGCGGGCCCAGGTTGCGGTTTTCACGGAAAAAGCGTGACACCACGGCGTCGGCCGGGTGTTCGAAAGTCAGGGTGCGCTTGACCAGTTCGGCGCAGGCGTCGAGAAGCTGTTTGGGATGCATGGGCGCAATTGTCCCACTGCCTTGCAAATCCGAGAGGGCCACAGGTCGGAACCCGCAGCAGCCCCCGGCTGGCGCAGCTACCATGGCGCCCCATGACCGACGACGACCTGCCTCCCCTGATCCCCACGCCCCCGGGCCTGTACCGCCACTACAAGGGCGCCCTCTACGAAGTGCTCGCCACCGTGCGCCACAGCGAGACGCGCGAGTCCATGACGCTGTACCGCGCGCTCTATGGCGAGCGCGGCCTGTGGGTGCGGCCTGCCGCCATGTTCAATGAAACCGTGGTCATCGACGGCGTGGAGCAGCCCCGCTTTGCACGCTGCCCCGAGCCGGAGCAGCAGGCCTTTCAGAGCGAGGGCCTGTGAGCAGACCCTAGCCCCGCATCAACTGCGCCACGGCGCGCGGGTAGATGAGGTGCTCCTGCACCAGCACGCGCGCGGCCAGCGCCTGGGCCGTGTCGCCGGGCAGTACGGGCACCACGGCCTGCTCCAGGATGGGCCCCACATCCAGCTCGGCCGTAACGCGGTGCACGGTGCAGCCGGCAAAGCGGCAGCCTGCATCGATCGCCCGCTGGTGCGTGTGCAGACCCGTGAAGGCGGGCAGCAGCGAGGGGTGGATGTTGATCATGCGCCCCTCGTAATGCGCCACGAAGCCCGGCGTGAGGATGCGCATGAAGCCGGCCAGCACGATCAGCGAAGGCGCGTGGCGGTCGATCACCTGGGCCAGCTCGGCATCAAACGCCTCGCGGCTGGGAAACGGGCGGTGGTCCAGCACCTCGGTGGCAATGCCTTGCTCGCGCGCGAAAACAAGGCCCGAAGCCTCGGCCTTGTTGCTGACCACGGCGGCCACGCGGGCGCCGTAACGCCGCGCCCAGTCCTGTTGCTGCGAAGCACGCACAATGGCAGCCATGTTCGAGCCGCCGCCCGAGATCAGGATCACGATATTTTTCATGGGCGGCGATTGTCGCACCGCAGGCCGCGCGGCCTGCGCCAGCCCCGGCAAGGCCCATGGCCCTGCCGGGCCTTGTCACCTCTTCCGTCCAGACACCCATGCCATTCGATCCCCGCTCCACCCCCCTGACCGCTGTCGAAGCCCGCGTGCTGGCCACCCTGATGGAGAAGGCGCGCACCGTGCCCGACAGCTACCCGCTCACGCTCAACGCGCTGGTCACGGGCTGCAACCAGAAAAGCAGCCGTGATCCGGTGATGGAAGTCAGCGAAGGCGAGGCCCAGGAAGCGCTGGACAGCCTGCGCCTGCGCACCATGTCCGTACAGATCAGCAGCGCGCGCGCCACGCGCTGGGAGCACAACTTCCCGCGCGGCGTGGGGGTGCCCGACCAGAGTGCCGTGCTGCTGTCCCTGCTGATGCTGCGCGGCCCGCAGACGGCGGGCGAGCTGCGCATCAACTCCGAGCGCTGGCACCGCTTCGCCGACATCTCATCGGTCGAAGCCTTCCTGGAAGAGCTGCGCGAACGCAGCGAGGAAAAAGGCGGCCCGCTGGTCGTGCTGCTGCCACGCGCGCCTGGCGCACGCGAGCAGCGCTGGGCCCATCTTCTGTGCGGCCCCGTGGACGTGAACGCCATGGCCCAGCCCCCCGCTGCAGCAGGCGCACGCGGCGATGCCCTGGCCCAGCGCGTGGTCGATCTCGAAGCCCAGGTACAGCAATTGCAGGCACGTCTTGCGCATGTCTATGCACAGCTGGGGCTGGAGGAGCCCGGCCAATCCAGCTGATCGCCTGCGCTCAGGCAGCCCCAGCAGCAAGCCCCGGACGGCCCCGCCGCCCGGGGCTTGCTGCATCAGGGATTGCCATAGGTTGTCACGCCCTGGACAGTCCAAAAAAGAACGTGCGTGCTACAAAAGCCGGGATTGAAGGAGACACAGTCCATGGACCTGGCATTTACCCCTGAAGAACAGTCCTTTCGCGAGGAAGTCCGCGCCTGGGTGCGGGCCAACCTGCCCCAGGACATCGCGCACAAGGTGCGCCATTCGCTGCGCCTGACGCGCGACGACCTGCAGAACTGGGCCAAGATTCTTGGCAAGAAAGGCTGGCTGGGCTACGGCTGGCCCAAGCAGTTCGGCGGCCCCGGCTGGACAGCCGTGCAAAAGCATCTGTTCGAGGAGGAATGCGCCCTGGCCTGTGCCCCGCGCATCATTCCCTTCGGCCCCGTGATGGTGGCGCCCGTGATCATGGCCTACGGCTCGCCCGAGCAGCAGCAGCGCTTTCTGCCCGGCATTGCCAGCGGCGAGGTCTGGTGGAGCCAGGGCTACTCGGAGCCGGGCTCGGGATCGGACCTGGCCAGCCTCAAGACCCGTGCCGAGCGCGTGGGCGACAAGTACATCGTCAACGGCCAGAAGACCTGGACCACGCTGGGCCAGTACGGCGAGTGGATCTTCTGCCTGGTGCGCACCAGCAACGAGGGCAAGCCCCAGACCGGCATCAGCTTCCTGCTGGTGGACATGAAGAGCCCCGGCGTGACCGTGCGCCCGATCAAGCTGCTGGACGGCGAGTGCGAGGTCAACGAGGTCTTCTTCGACAACGTCGAGGTGCCGGCCGAGAACCTTATCGGCGAGGAAAACAAGGGCTGGACCTACGCCAAGCACCTGTTGAGCCACGAGCGCACCAACATCGCCGACGTGAACCGCGCCAAGCGCGAGCTGGAGCGCCTCAAGCGCATCGCCAAGGCCGAAGGCGTCTACGAGGACCAGCGTTTCCGCGACGAGATCGCCAAGCTCGAAGTCGACGTGGTGGCGCTGGAAATGCTGGTGCTGCGCGTGCTGTCGGCCGAGAAATCGGGCAAGAACCCGCTGGACATCGCCGGCCTGCTCAAGATCAAGGGCAGCGAGATCCAGCAGCGCTACTCCGAGTTGATGATGCAGGCCGCCGGCCCCTTCAGCCTGCCCTTCATCGAAGAGGCCATGGAAGCCGGCTGGCAGGGCGACTTCCCCGGCGGCGTGGTGGACAACGCGCCGCTGGCATCGACGTACTTCAACATGCGCAAGACGACGATCTACGGCGGCTCCAACGAGGTGCAAAGAAACATCGTCGCTCAGACGGTGCTGGGCTGATTTTGGCTGGAGTTTCGCTGAACCCAGAAGTGCGCCGGACGCGCTTCGATCAGCTTCGGGAGACAGAAAATGGACTTTGATTTTTCGGATGACCAGCAGCAACTGCGCGACGCCGTGCGCCGCTGGGTGGACAAGGGCTATACCTTCGAGCGCCGCCGCTCCATCGTCGAGGCGGGCGGTTTTTCGCGCGAGGTCTGGGGCGAGCTCGCCGAACTGGGCCTGACGGCCTTGACCGTGCCCGAGGAGCACGGCGGCCTGGGCCTGGGCGCCACCGACGTGATGGTGGTGATGGAGGAGTTGGGCCGCGGCCTGGTGATGGAGCCGCTGGCGCAGGCCTTTGTGGCAGCCGGCGTGCTCGGCAAGCACGCCGACGCCTCCGTGGCAGGCCAGTGGCTGCCGCGCGTGGCCAGCGGCGAGGCCCTGGTCGTGCTGGCACACCAGGAGCGCCAGGCCCGCTACCGCCTCGATGTCTGTGCCGCCAAGGCCAGCAAGAGCGGCAGCGGCTACACGGTGGACGCCACCAAGAGCGTGGTGCCTGCAGGCGACGCGGCCGACGCCTTTCTGGTGCCGGCCCAGTTGGACGGCAAGATCGCCCTCTTCCTGGTGGAACGCAGCGCCAGCGGCGTCAGCACCCAGGGCTACCGCACCCAGGACGGCAGCCGCGCGGCCGAGCTGCGCTGCCAGGCGGCCCCCGCCACGCTGGTGACGGCCGATGGCCTGGCCGCCCTCACGCTGGCCCAGGACGCCGCCAACGCCGCGCTGTGCGCCGAAGGCGTGGGCGCCATGGAGCAGACGCTGAAGCTCACCACCGAGTACATGAACCAGCGCAAGCAGTTCAACACGGTGATCGCCAGCTTCCAGGCCCTGCGCCACCGCGTGGCCGACATGAAGATGCAGCTGGAGCTGGCCCGCTCCATGAGCTATTACGCCAGCCTCAAGATGAGCGCAGCCGATGCTGAGCGCCACGTGGCCATCGCGCGCGCCAAGGTCCAGCTGGGCCAGTCGCTGCGTTTTGTCGGCCAGCAGTCGGTCCAGCTGCACGGCGGCATCGGCGTGACCGACGAGTACGCGGGCAGCCACTACTTCAAGCGCCTGACGCAGATGGAGATGACGGGCGGTGACACCTTGCATCACCTGGGCATCGTCTCCGCGAAGATGCAGGACACGGCCGGCGTGTTTGCCTGAGGTCTGACCTCACCGCGCCGCACCGCACCACACCAGGCCCCGCAGAAAACTGCGGGGCTTTTTTCATGGGCCTTTGCCCATGTCTGCCCGCCGTCTCAGGTCAGCCGGTAGCCCTCCGGCCTGAGCGGTGCCGGCAGATCCGTCTCGCCCAGCGTGCAGCCCAGGCTGATCTCGATGGAGCGGCAGATGGTGTCCAGCGGCAGGTCGTTGCTCTCCAGGCCAAAGGGCTCTTCGAGTTCATCGCCCAGGGCGTCGAGCCCATAGAAGGTGTAGGCCACGATGGCCACGACAAAGGGCGTCATGAACCCGGTCGTGTCCACCAGGCCGAACGGCAGCAGAAAGCAGTACATATAGGCCGTGCGGTGCAGCAGCAGCGCATAGGAGAACGGCATGGGCGTGTTGCGAATGCGCTCGCACGAGGCGGCTGCCGCCGTCATGCGCGTGAAGGTCTTGTCCATGGACGCGGCCAGGCAGGGGTCCATCTCGCCACGGCGCACGCACTGCGCCAGATCGCGGCCCATGGACATCATCAGTGCGTCGCAGCGCTGCTCCAGCGGCAGGCCCTGGAGCTGGCGCCATTCCTTGTCCTCCAGCCAGCGGCCTGCGGCCACATCCTCGTGCAGCCCGCGCAACTGCGTCCGCAGCAGATGCGCAAAGGCGATCGCCCGGTGCACCATGCGCACGCGCACATCGCTGCTGCGCCGGGCCGGGTCCGGATCGCCATCGATGACGATCAGGCTCTGGCACTGGCGCGCCAGCGTGCGCGCGCAGATCACCATCTCGCCCCAGAGCTTGCGGCCTTCCCAGTAGCGGTCATAGGCGGTGTTGTTGCGAAAGCCCAGGAAGATGGCCAGCGGCAGGCCGATCAGCGTGAAAGGGATGGGCGTCACCGTGATCTTGACGTCGAACAGGTTGCCATGCACCAGAGTGATGATGGCGGCGAACACGATGTTCACGAGCAGCGTGACCTGGATACGCTGGAGCACCGAGCCCCGCAAAATCAGAAACAGCCTGAGGCCGGCGGGGCGATCACGGACGATCATGGGGATATCGCTAGGTATAAACCCTTATTCGATCACACATTGAGCAAGTCAATTGGCTGCGGCCGCGCCCAGATGAAAAAAAAGGCGCCCCGAAGGGCGCCCTGTGTCACGACCGACTGCCGGTCACAGCGGGTTGGAGCGGCGGCGGCGCGCCATGCCCCAGCCCATGATGCCCATCAGGCCGGACATCAGGATCAGGCCCCATTCGGAGAGCGTGGGAATGGAGGCCGGCGACACGGCCCCTGCCAGTGCCCGGGTGGCAGCGTTGTTGCCGGTATTGGCATCGCCCGTGGCACCCGTGCTGCCGGCCACCGAAGTGGCGCCGGCTGCGCTGGGCGTGCCGCTGACCGCGCAGGTCACGCTGGCGCCTGCAGGCACTGCATCGCCGGCAGACCATGCCGCATTGGACGGGCTGATGCGGCAAGCTCCTTGGCTCACGCCAGCCGGCAACCCCGTGACCGTGCACGACGTGCCCGCAGTTGCGTCGGCAGAGCCCTGGTTCTTGCAGACAAAGCTGCCGCTGTAGGGCGTATTGCTTGTGAACGAGGCAGGCAGGCCACCCAGATCAATCGCCATGTCAGGCGTTGCCACGGTGGAGACATTCGCGGTCGCCGTGTTGTTTGCCGTATTCACGTCATCCGCCGCACCGGTCGTGCCAGTGACCGTGGCCGAGCCTGCAGCCGTGGGAGTGCCGCTCACCTGGCAGGTGACGGTGGCTCCGACAGGGACTGCGTTGCCCGCCACCCACGCGGCATTGCCGGGGCTGATGGAACATGCGCCTTGCACCACACCGGCAGGCAGGCCGGTGACAGCGCAGGACGTGCCACTGACGGCATTGGCCAGACCCTGGTTGCTGCAGGTGAAGCTGCCGCTGTAGGGAACGTTCAACGGCGAGGTGGTTGGCAGTCCGCTCAGGCTGACCTGCATGTCCGAAGTTGCTGCCACGGCGATGTTGGACGTGGTCGTGTTGTTGCCCGGGGTCAGGTCGTTGTCCCCGCTCGTGGACACGGTGACGGTCGAGCTGCCGCCCGGCGCTGTCGGCGTGCCCGAGACCTGGCACACCACCGTCTTGCCAGCCGGCACCACGCTGGGCTGAATCCAGGCTGCACCGTCCAGGGTGCACTGGCCAGCGACCACACCGGCAGGCAGGCCCGTGGCATCGCAAGTGGCCTGTCCAGCACTGGTACCGCCGTTGTTCTTGCAGGAAAAACTGCCGGTATAGGGGACGCCAACGGTGGCCGAAGGCGGCAGGCCGGACACATCAGGCTCCATGTCGCTGGTCGCAGCTGCTCCCAGCAACTGGGTCTGCACCATGGCGCCGAGCAGGTTGCTCACCAGGTGGCCACCAATGCTGTAGTCGCCGTTGTTGACCTCGGGCGCGGCTGTATTGTTGGGAATGGTGACCACCATGTTGAAGCTCCCGGATTGCCCCGGCTGCAATGTGCCGAAGTCGCAGGAAGCGGCAGCCGTCGAACCCACGGCGGGTGCCGTGCAACTGCCGCCATTGTTGGGAGTGATGGATGTGAAGGTGGTGGATGCACCGGCACTGTCCTTGGGCATGGCGGTATTCACCATGACGTTATCCACCGGCGTCGAACCTGTGTTCGTATAGGTGTAGACATAAGTGATCTGCGTTCCACTGGCATTGCTGACACTCTGCGGCGCAGATGCCGTGATCCAGAGGCCTTGCGGCAGTGCCGTGTCGAAATTGTCCACATACAGGTGCCCGGAATGCCCGCCCTGGCTGCATGCGGAAGCCACGGCCTGCAGCCGGACCTTATCGCCCACGCGCAAGATGGCGTTTCCGGGCGCCACGTCGTAGGCCTGCGGATCTGTATAGGCCTGGACCACATTGCCGCTATCCGTGAAACGCTTCCATGGCGCCCCCGGCTGGCCTGCGTAGTGGTATTTGAAGAACAGTTCCTGCGGATTGGCGCTGAGGTCCGTATTGGACTGCGCGTCATAGGTCTTCACCAGGGAAATGGCGAAATAGGGCCGGTCCGTCGGTCCATGGGTGCTCGAGTCATCAAGCACCGGGGAGGCAATGAAGCGGATATGGATTTTTCCATCCTGGTCCACGTCCCCCGGACCCAGCACCACCTCCTGCGCGAGCGAACTGGCCGTATGTGTCTGCGTCGTCCAGCCGGCAGGCACGCCACCACTGCGCGGGATCACCTTGGTTGTCCCGTTGGCCAACAAGTTGATGCGTGCCGAGTTACTTCCACGCATCGGAAGTCCCAGTGCTGTCCGCGGCGTAGCGGGGTTCCATAGCGGATCCTGCAGGCTCTGCTCGGCACCGCTCACGATTTCATTGAGCGGAACCTTGGCTGCTGGAGGCTGGAGCCGGAGCTCACTCAAGCGCTGCGGGTTTGCCTGTGTGCCGCCGTTGGTCCAGGCCTGGGATGTCCAGCTGGACAGGTCTGCTGCCTCGAAATTGCCATTCACGAACGCGGCCTGTGCAACGGTGTTTGCAAGAAGCAGACCCGCCAGCAGCCAGTTTCTTTTCCCCCGCCATGCCGCACCTTGAGGCGCATTTTTCATGGCATTCAAATATTCCATGGAATCCCCCTTCTTTCTATCTGATTGGCGCCATAGCGCCGTTGCACAAAAACTGTACGACCAGCAATAAATGCAGGCTTTCGCCTGTTATAAAAAAAGGCCGAACAAATCCCCCACGTACCCAAGGTCGTGCTTTAAAAATGGAATCAATGAAAATGACAGCCAGCTTCAGCCATTTGGCTGACAGGAAAGAACCAGCACCACAGAGAGCCGCTGTCTCAAGGCGCTATGCCATTTTCATCTCAACAGGAAACCGCCACTGCGATTTTTGAACAGCTCAAATATGGAATATTATTTTTTCATTTATCGGCCGCTTGCCTGGAGCCGATGTGCAATGCGCGCTGCCATCTACCAGCGGCGGGAATTTTCTCTGGTAAATCAGTGAAAACAGACTATTTTTATATAACGAGAGAATCAGAAAACCATGGCTGAAATGCCGGTGACCCCCTGGTCACCTGGCCACTTAAGGCACGAACACCAGCCCTCGGCCGAACACTGCCCTCACCGGCAGGGCCAGCCCGGAGATATCCAGGGTCTTGCGGCGCAGCCGCGTCAGCTGCGATTCGATGCGGTGGAAGCCGTCATCCACATCGGCATAGCCCATGGTCTCGATCAAGGTCTGCTTGGCCACCATGGTTCCGGGGGTTGCCATCAGGCAGCCGAGCAATTCCAGCTCGCGACTGGTCAGGGCAATGATCTGGTGGTTGGGCGCGACCATGCAGGCCGAAAGGGGGTCAAGGCGCCAAGTCAGGAAAGGTGCCGCCGCCCGGGCCGGCTGGCCCGTGTTGCGGCGCAGCTGGGAGCGGATGCCGGCCACCAGCTCGTTCATGTCGGTGGGCTTGACGAAGTACTGCAGGGCGCCGGCATTGAGGCCGGCAATGCGGCTGTCCAGATCGCCGCGCGCCGTGAGCACCACGACGGGAATCTCCTGCTCGGCCAGGCGCTTGACCAGGCTCAGGCCGTCCTCGCCGGGCAGGCCCAGGTCGACGACGACCAGATCTGCCTTCTCGCGCAGTAGCTTTATGTAGAAGTCTTCTGCAGAATCCGTGCCCCAGGCATGCAAGCCAGACTTTGTTAAAAATCGACACACATTGATACGAATATCCTCGTCGTCCTCTACGACGGCGACGGTGAACTCGATCGATGGCTCTAGTGTCTGCTGCATGATGTTTGCCTATTGGTGCGCGGATTTTCATTGGGGCGAACGTCCGCCGCCATGCACGAACACTCTCGAATGCTCACAGTTCAGAGAAACACACAAAAATTTACATTTATTGCATGGATCATGGTCTCGCTCGGGTTGCTTGCATTTTTCGTGCTGAGCCCGGCGTCCATGCCTCCCCCTGACAAGGGACTGCGTCTTGGCAAGGACCTGCCCATGCAGGTGCTTGCCGATGCGGGCCGCAGCATGACCATTGAACAGGTCGCGGCCCTGCCCGATGATGCCTTCGAAACCCGGCGCACGCCTCTGAACGAGGGCTATACCCGCCATGCTTACTGGGTGAGGGTTGCCACGCCTGCCCTTGCGCCCACAAGCGGGCTGGCCGACAACGATGCGCTGTGGCTGGAGATCACGCCCACCTATCTGGACAGGGTCACGCTCTACCAGCAGGCGCACGGCCTGTGGCAGGCGAGGGAAAGCGGTGACACCGTGCCCATGGCTCAGCGCATCCATGTGCGCCAGCTGGTGTTTCCACTGCGCGCTGGCCAGCCCTTTGTACTGCGCATCGAGACCAGCAGCGCCATGCAGCTGTACGCCACGGTCTGGCGCAGCACGGGGCTGATGGCCTGGTTGTCCAGCGTCGAGTGGGCATCGGGCGTGCACCAGGGTGTGAATCTGGTGCTGACCCTGCTGATCGCGGGCGCGGCCCTGGCCCTGCGCATGCGCAGCCTGATGGCCATGACCTTGCTGGCCTTCGTGGTGCTGACCCACAACGCCAATGTGCGCGGCTATGCCCAGCTGTGGCTGCCCGAGCCCTGGGCGCCGCATGCGGATGTCTGGGTGAGCGTGGGCGTCTTCCTGCTGCCTGCCGCCTTTGCCTGGCAGGCACGCGAGACCTTGACGCGCGGCACGGCCTGGCGCCGCATCGATCGCATGCTGGTGCTGCTGACCGTGGCACCGCTGCTGGCCGTACTCAGCATACCGACGGGGCACTACACGCAATGGGCCTGGCTGGGGGTCAGCGTGCCCTGGATGGCCAGTCTGCTGAGTGCGCTGGTGGCCTGGCAGAACCTGTTCCGCCAGGGTCCCAGCATCGTCAACCTGCTGGTGCTTATTCCCTACACGCTGCACACGGTCATGGGCATCCACGTGGCTGCGGCCTATACGGGACTGGTGTCTTCCGACATCGAGGCAGGCATGTACTGGCAGCTGGAATCGCTGCTGCTGTACATCCTCATCATCATTGCCGTGGGCGCCAGCCTGGTCGAGAAATTCCAGAACTCCATGGGCAGGCAGGCACAGCTGGTGGAGTCGCTGGCCCGGTCGGAACATGCGCTGGAAGGACGGGTGCGCATGCGCACGGCGGAGCTGCTGCATGCGCAAAACGCGCTGCAGGCCGCCTTGCATGGCGAACGCACGCTGCGGCTGGAGCAGCGCCAGTTCTTCAACATGGTCAACCATGAATTCCGCACGCCGCTGGCCGTGGTGGACAGCGCGGCCACCGAGCAACTTACTTTTCCGTCCACCGATATCGATTCCCAGCTGGAACGCGCAGCCCAGATCCGCCGCGCCTGCAGGCGCCTCACGGCCCTGGTGGACAACTGCCTGGTCAGCGACCGACTGGACGCGCCTGCATTCCGGCTGCAGCTCGACCGGGTGCCCGTGATGGACCTGATCGACGATGCCGTGCAGCTCGTGCACTGGTCGCGCCGCCACCATCTGAAGCTGGAGACTGCGGGCGTCCCCGCCTCCTGGGAGTGCGATCCCACCCTGGTGCGCATCGCCTTGTCCAACCTCGTGGACAACGCCGTGAAATACGCCCAGGCCGGAGAAATCGCCGTATGCGCCCGCCTGGACGGGCAGGGCAGGCTGGAACTCACCGTCAGCGACGAGGGCCCTGGCCTGGCGCCCGAGTTGGCGCAGCGCATCTTCGAGCTGCACGAGCGCGGAGAGCGTTCGGACCAGACCCGAGGCTTCGGCCTGGGGCTGTGGGTGGCCCGGCGCGTGGCCCAGATGCATGGCGGCGATGTGCAGGTCACGCCAGCTGCGGGCGGCGGCACCTGCTTCACGCTGACGCTGCCCAGCAGCATTCCCGAAGACAGCGGCCTTGCCACAGCTGCAACACAGCCCGCCTCGCCATGCGTATCCTGAACCTGCTGCGTATCCTGAACCGGCTGGCGCTGCCGGGCTGGCTGGTGTTTTCGCTGGTGCTGGTGGTCTGCTTCATTCTCAGCCCGGCCTGGCAGTCCCTGCCGGCAAAGCGCCTGCAGCTGGGCACGGACCTGCCCATGCTGGCGCTCGTCGATGCCCAGGGCAGCTTCACCATCGATCAGGTGGCAGCCCTGCCCGATACGGCCTTCACCCTGCTCGATACACCGCTGAACAAGGGCTATACGCGCGATGTGTATTGGCTCAAGGTGCAGGCGCCTCACATTGCAGCCGGCAAGGCAGACCCCGAGCACGATCCGCTGTGGCTGGAAATCCTGCCCAGTTACCTGGACCGCGTTGCGCTCTACCAGCACGTGGACGGCGCATGGCGCATGCGCAGCAGCGGTGATACGGCCACCGACGAACCGCGCGTGCACGTTCGGCAGCTGGTGTTTCCGCTGTACTCGGGCCAGCCCTTCATCCTGCGCGTGCAGACCTCCAGCCCCATGCAGCTGGACGCCACGCTCTGGCGCAGCAGCGGCCTGATGACGCAGTTCTCGGCCGTGGAATGGGCATCGGGCATCCACCAGGGCATCAACCTCATGCTGGCCCTGCTGATCATCGGCGCAGCCCTGGCCCTGCGCCTGCGCAATCTGGCCGCCATGGCCGTGGCCGCCATGGCCGTGCTGATCCACGGCGCCAGCGACCGGGGGTACCTGCAGATCTGGCTGCCCGACCATCTCGCGCACTGGGGCCATCTGTGCGTCAGCCTGGGCACCTTGATGCTGCCCGCCGCCCTGGCCTGGCAGATGCGCGAGCTGCTGACACGCGACACACGCTGGCGACGCATGGATCGGGCCTTGCTCGCCCTGGGAATCATCCCGCTGCTGTGCCTGCCCAGCATACCGCTGGGCCGCTACCAGGACTGGGCCTGGATAGGGGTTGGCGCGCCCTGGGCCATCAGCGCACTGTTCGCCGTGGTGGCATGGAGCAATCTGCTGCGCGAGCGTGCCAATCTGGTCCATGTGCTGATGGTGGTTCCCAGCACCATGTATGGGCTGATGGGCCTGTATGTGACGGCGGCCTATGTCGGCCTGACCAGCCTGCCGACCATAGAAACCAGCGTGTTCTGGCAGCTCAACACCTTGCTGGTCAACATCGTGATCACCGTGGCCGTGGGCGCCGGTCTGATCCAGAAATTCCGCGACTCCATGGCACGCCAGGCACAGCTGCTCGAGTCCCTTGCCAAGTCCGAGCATGCGCTGGAAGAGCGTGTACGCCTGCGCACGGCCGAGCTGCTGCGCGCCCAGAACGCACTGCAAGCGGCACTGCACAGCGAACGCACGCTGCGGCTGGAGCAGCGCCAGTTCTTCAACATGGTCAACCATGAATTCCGCACGCCGCTGGCCGTGGTGGACAGCGCGGCCACCGAGCAGTTGTCCTTTCCCTCGCCCGACATCGACTCCCAGCTGGAACGCGCCGCACAGATCCGGCGCGCCTGCAGGCGCCTGACGGCCCTGGTGGACAACTGCCTGGTCAGCGACCGCCTGGATGCTCCCGCCTTCCGGCTGCAATTGCACCGCGCTCCCGTCATGGAACTGGTCGATGATGCCGCGCAGCTTGTGCACTGGTCACGCCGCCACCACCTGAACCTGGACAGCGCCAATGCGCCCGCCACATGGGAGTGCGACTCCACGCTCACCCGCATCGCCCTGTCCAACCTCGTGGACAACGCGGTGAAATACGCCAAGGCCGGAGAAATCGCCGTGCGCGCGCGCACCGACGAACACGGCTGGCTGGAACTCACTGTCAGCGACCAGGGCCCGGGTCTTGCACCCGAGCTGGCGCAGCGCATCTTCGAGCGCTTCGAGCGCGGCCACCGCGCGGACCAGGCCCGCGGCTTCGGCCTGGGCCTGTGGGTCGCACGGCGCATCGCGCGCCTGCACGGCGGTGACATACAGGCAGCCCCCTCCCACAAGGGGGGCACGAGCTTCACGCTCACGCTGCCGGTACGCCCTCCCGCCCCGATGCAGGCCAAAACCATGCAGACAGCTACTTGAAACATGGCGCCCCGGAGAATCCACGATAATGAAAAGTTAGCCACTGGCGCAATCCCTGTTTGGAACGCGCGCTCCGCCCCCCCCCCGGCCCATACGCCCGCGCACACCTATTTTTCTGTCCATGAGCGTTATCTCCACCCCCGTAGACATCAATCGCAAGCATCTGGAAGCGGCCCGCCAACAGATCGAACAAGGCAATCTGAAGAAAGCCGCACAGACCCTGAACAAGGCCCAACGTCAGATGCCGAACGACGCACGCGTCTTCATGCTGGCAGCGTTGATGGCGGAGAAGGCTGGCAATCACGCTAAAGCCGAAGAGGCATTTGGACATTGCATCAGTCTGGCCCCCATGTGGGGACCCGGTCTGCTGGAAGCCGCACTTTATCGAGCACGCCGCAGCCAATTCGACTCTGCCGTGGAACTGGCAGAGAAAGTGGCGCGCATCGAGCCTGGAAATCCGCAAGTACTGGCAGGGGTGGTCGACATTGCCCACCGTGCCGGCCATACCGCAATGGCAGTCGAGCACCTGCGCAGAGGCTTGCAGCTATTTCCCGGTGACACCATGCTGCGCCAGTATCTGGCCAACGATCTGAGCAGCCTGCAAGAACACACAGAGGCGGGACAGATCTGGGATGCACTGGTACAGGAGCAGCCAGAGCAGCCATCGCTGCGCCTTGGCCGCATCAAGGCCTGCATCGCACGCGGCGAGCCCGCAGCGGCACAGCCTGACATCCACATGCTGCAGGAACGATCCCCCAAGGATGCGACGCTGACTTACTATGCAGCTCTGGCCCGCGGCGAAACCCCGGCCCACCAGCCTGTGGAAATGCACCGCCCTCTGTTCGACGGGCTGGCCGAGCAATACGACATGCACATGGTGCGTGGCCTCGGCTACCAATTGCCAAAGCGCGTCGCTGAGCAACTGATCGCGCGCCATCCGGAAAAGGACTTCAATCTGCTGGACCTGGGCTGCGGCACAGGGCTGCTGGGTGTCTGCCTGGGTCCCATGCAAGGCTTCCTGATCGGCGTGGACAGTTCCGTGAAAATGATCGAACAGGCAGCACGGCACCGCATCTATGACCGTTTCCACAACGTGAGCCTGCTGGATGCCCTGCGAGACACCCCAGACAGTGAATACGACGCGATTACCTGCCTCGATGTACTCATTTACGTGGGTGATGCAGCTACGGTCATTCCCAATGCCGCACGCATTCTCAAGACGGGTGGCGAGTTCATCTTCTCCTGCGAGACAGCGCCAGAAGACGGTCCCGACCTGGTCCTCCAATCCAGCCAGCGCTATGCCCACAAGCGCAGCCATATCGAGGCACTGTGCAAGCAAGCCGGTTTCAGTGTGGCGACGGAAGAACTGGTGCTGCGCCAGGAAGGTGGCGAGCCGGTTCAGGGCTTTGTCGTGACGGCCACCAAGACCGCTGCCTGACGGGCCTTCATCAAGCCCACGCCACCTCGTGCGTGGGCGCACCGCCGCCCTCGGCGAATCCGTCCCGTGCCCAGCGCGAACTCCGGGGCACGTGCAGCAGCAGAAACTCCATCTGATCGGCCAGGATCCGCCGGTTGCGCAGGATGAAGTCTTCCCAGAGGCTGGGTATATAGGGCGTGTAGAGCAGCGGCATGCGCGCCTGCTCGGGCGTGCGGGCACCCTTGCGGTGATTGCAGGAGCGGCAGGCCGTCACCAGATTCATCCACTGGTGGCCTCCCCCTGCGGAGATGGGCACGATGTGCTCGCGCGTGAGGTCGTTTTCATGAAAGACCCGGCCGCAATAGGCGCAGATGCAGCGGTCGCGTGCGAACAGCTTGCCGTTGGTCAGGCCGGGCTGCAGGCTGTGCGGATTGATGGCAGGCGCGCCGCGCGTACCGATGATGCTGTTGATGTGGATGACCGACTGGCAGCCCGTGACGGCATTGTGACCACCGCGGAAACAGGCGACCTCTCCGCCGGACTCCCAGCGCACATCGTCCGCCGCGTAATGCAGCGCCGCCTGCTCCAGCGTGATCCAGGATTGGGGCAGCCCTTGGGCCGACAGCTTCAAGACCTTCACGACACGCCTCCTCTGACACCAAAGTGAACGGGAATGCAGCCAGTGCACAGGGCCTGCAAGGCAGGCCTTATCGGGGCAATATACTCTGTTTCCATGTCGGATTGACAGCCTGCGCTGGCTGCGCGCGTGCCAGCCGCTATTGAAAACAAAGCGTCCCATGAAGATTTTTCGAGGCTTCAACCATCCAGGGCGGGAATCGGCCTGCGCCGTGACCATCGGCAATTTCGATGGTGTCCACCGCGGCCACCAGGCCATGCTGGCCCTGCTGTCGGCCGAAGCTGCACAGCGTGGTGTGCCCACCTGCGTGCTGACCTTCGAGCCCCATCCGCGCGACTACTTCGCCCAGACCCTGGGACGGCCTGAAATCGCTCCGGCGCGCATAGGCACGCTGCGCGACAAGCTGTCGGAGCTGGAGCGCTGCGGGGTGGACCAGACCGTGGTTCTGCCTTTCAACCAGACGCTGGCCAGCCAGTCGCCGCAGGCCTTCATCGACGAAGTGCTGGTGGCGGGCCTAGGCGCGAAATACGTGCTGGTTGGCGACGACTTCCGCTTCGGCACCCAGCGTGCGGGCGACTACGCCATGCTGGATGCGGCAGGCCAGCGCCAGGGCTTTGATGTGGCCCGCATGAACAGCTACGAGGTGCACGGCCTGCGCGTGTCCAGCACCCATGTGCGCGCAGCCCTGGCCGAGGGGCGCATGCAGGACGCAGCGCGGCTGCTGGGTCATCCCTACACCATCTCCGGCCATGTGGTGCACGGCCGCAAGCTGGGCCGCAGCCTGGCCGAGAGCCGCCAGGGCGCGGGCGACGGCTTTCGCACGCTGAACCTGCGCTTCAACCACTGGAAGCCTGCGGCCAGCGGCATCTTCGCCGTGCTGGTCCATGGCCTGAATGAACGACCGCTGCGCGGCGTGGCCAACCTCGGCGTGCGCCCTTCCCTGGACCCGACGGATGTCAACGGCGGGCGCGTCCTGCTGGAAACCCACTGCCTCGATTGGCCCGGCGCGCCGGGAGGCGAAGAGGCCTACGGTAAAATCATCCGCGTGGAACTTCTGCACAAACTGCACGACGAGCTGAAGTACGACAGTCTCGACGCCCTCACCGCCGGCATCGCCAAGGACTGCGATGACGCGCGCGCGTTCTTCGCCACCATCCACACACCCATCTACACCGAGACCCGTCGCCAGACCACGCGCGACCGAATTTGACGATCTCCGTCACCTGCCCGGGCGCGGGTGCGCACCAGGCTTCCCTCCCCTTTTTCCGTGCCTGGACCAGACGGTCCGGGCTCTGGCCTGCTTTCAAGGTTCTCCATGTCTGATTCGAAAGTCTCCCCCAACGCCAATGCGGGCTATCGCGCCACGCTGAACATGCCCGACACGCCCTTCCCCATGCGCGGCGACCTGCCCAAGCGCGAGCCGGGCTGGGTCCAGGAATGGGAGGACAAGGGGCTCTACAAGAAGCTGCGCGATGCGCGCCACGGCGCGCCCAAGTTCATCCTGCATGACGGCCCGCCCTACGCCAACGGCAAGATCCACATCGGCCATGCGGTGAACAAGGCGCTCAAGGACATGATCGTCAAGAGCCGCCAGCTCGAAGGCTTCGACGCGCTGTACGTGCCGGGCTGGGACTGCCACGGCCTGCCCATCGAGAACGCCATCGAAAAGCTGCATGGCCGCAACCTGCCGCGCGACGAGATGCAGGCCAAGAGCCGCGCCTTCGCCACCGAGCAGATCGCCCAGCAGATGGTGGACTTCAAGCGCCTGGGCGTGCTCGGCGACTGGGACCATCCCTACAAGACCATGAACTACGCCAACGAGGCCGCCGAGCTGCGCGCCCTCAAGCGCGTCATGGAGCGCGGCTTCGTCTACCGCGGCCTCAAGCCCGTGTACTGGTGCTTTGACTGCGGCTCCTCGCTGGCCGAGTTCGAGATCGAATACGCCGACAAGCAAAGCCAGACGCTGGACGTGATGTTCCCCACGGCCGAGCCCGACAGGCTGGCGGCCGCCTTCGGCCTGCCCTCGCTGGCCAAGCCAGCCTTCATCGTCATCTGGACGACGACGGCCTGGACCATCCCCGCCAACCAGGCGCTCAACGTCAACCCCGAGCTGGAATACAGCCTGGTGGACACCGAGCGCGGCCTGCTGATCGTGGCCTCGGCCCTGGTCGAGAAATGCCTGGCACGCTGGAAGCTCGAAGGCCAGGTCGTCGCCACCGCCGTGGGCAGGAAGCTGGACCACCTGCTGTTCAAGCACCCGCTGGCCGATATGGACAAGGGCTTCGACCGCGTCTCGCCCGTGTTCCTGGCCGACTACGCCACGGCCGATGACGGCACCGGCATCGTGCACTCGGCCCCCGCCTATGGCGTGGACGACTTCAACAGCTGCATGAACAACGGCATGACGCGCGAAGACATCCTGAGCCCCGTGCAGGGCAACGGCGTCTACGCACCCGAGCTGCCGCTGTTCGGCGGCCAGCACATCTGGAAGGCCACGCCCGCCATCATCGACGCGCTCAAGCTGGCCGGCCGCCTGATGGACACCAAGACCATCACCCACAGCTACCCGCACTGCTGGCGCCACAAGACGCCCGTGATCTACCGCGCCGCAGCCCAGTGGTTCATCCGCATGGACGAGGGCGAGGGCGTGTTCACCAAGCCCGGCGACAAGCCCGCGCAGACGCTGCGCCAGATCGCGCTGGAAGCCATCGAGCACACCCAGTTCTACCCGGAGAACGGCAAGACCCGCCTGCGCGACATGATCGCCGGCCGCCCCGACTGGTGCATCTCGCGCCAGCGCAGCTGGGGCGTACCCCTGCCCTTCTTCCTGCACAAGGACAGCGGCGAGCTGCACCCGCGCACCATGGAGATCATCGACCAGGCGGCCGCCATGGTCGAGCAGGGTGGCATCGAGGCCTGGAGCCGCGTGACGGCCGAGGACATCCTGGGCGCCGAGGAGGCCGTGCACTACACCAAGAGCACCGACATCCTCGAAGTCTGGTTCGACTCCGGCTCCACCTTCTGGCACGTGATGCGCGGCACGCACGCCGAAATGCACCACGACCAGGGCCCCGAGGCCGACCTCTACCTGGAAGGCCATGACCAGCACCGCGGCTGGTTCCATTCGTCGCTGCTGCTGGCCTCGGCCATCTTCGGTCGCGCGCCCTACCGCGGCCTGCTGACGCACGGCTTCACCGTGGACGGCCAGGGCAAGAAGATGTCCAAGTCGCTGGGCAACACCGTCGCCCCGCAGGACGTGAGCAACAAGATGGGCGCCGAGATCATCCGCCTGTGGGTGGCCTCGACCGACTACTCGGGCGACCTGGGCATCGACGACAAGATCCTGGCCCGCGTGGTGGATGCCTACCGCCGCATCCGCAACACGCTGCGCTTCCTGCTGGCCAACGTCAGCGACTTCGATGCTGCGCAGGACTCGGTTCCCACCGAAGAGCTGCTGGAGATCGACCGCTGGGCCCTGGCCCGCGCGGCCCAGTTCCAGGCCGAGCTGCTGGCCCACTACAAGGTCTATGAATTCCACCCCGTGGTGGCCAAGCTGCAGCTGTTCTGCTCGGAAGACCTGGGCGGCTTCTACCTGGACGTGCTCAAGGACCGCCTGTACACCAGCGCGCCCAAGAGCCTGGCCCGCCGCAGCGCCCAGACCGCCCTGCACCAGATCACGCATGCCATGCTGCGCTGGATGGCGCCCTTCCTGTCCTTCACGGCCGAAGAGGCCTGGAAGGTCTTCGGCGACAGCGAGTCCATCTTCCTGGAGACCTACACCGACCTGCCGGCCGGTGACGAGGCCCTGCTGGCCAAGTGGGCGCGCCTGCGCGAGATCCGCGACGTGGTGAACAAGGATATCGAGGCCGTGCGCACCGAAGGCCGGGTCGGCTCCTCGCTGCAGGCCGAAGTCAGTGTCTCGGCCCAGCCCGAAGACCTGGCCCTGCTGCAAAGCCTGGGCGACGACCTGAAGTTCGTCTTCATCACCTCGGCGGCCGAGGCCCTGGCAGGCGAGGCCCTGCAGGCCGCCGTCACACCCAGCAGCCACGCAAAATGCGACCGCTGCTGGCACTACCGCGCCGACGTGGGCATCAACCCCGAGCACCCCAGCCTGTGCGGCCGTTGCGACAGCAACCTGCACGGTGCTGGCGAAGAGCGCCACAAGGCGTAATCAACCCCTGAGGCGCTGCCATGACCCCTACCTTTGCTGCGGTCCCCGAATCCCGCAACAGCCGCATCTGGCCCTGGCTGGCCTGGTCGCTGGCGATCATCGCCATCGACCAGCTCACCAAGCAGTGGATCCTTGGTGCCTACCAGCTGGGCGACTGGACGCCGATCACGGGCTTCTTCAACATCGTGCGGGCCCACAACACGGGCGCGGCCTTCTCGTTCCTGGCCGGAGCGGGCGGCTGGCAGCGCTGGCTGTTCGTGGGCATCGGCGTGGCGGCCACGCTGCTCATCGTCTGGCAGTTGCGCAAGCATCCGGGGCAGAAGCTGTTTTGCTTCTCGCTGGCCAGCATCCTGGGCGGCGCCATCGGCAACGTGGTGGACCGCCTGCAGCACGGCTACGTGGTGGACTTCCTGGACTTCTACTGGGGCCGTTCGCACTTTCCGGCCTTCAATGCCGCCGACATCGCCATCAGCGTGGGCGCGGGCCTGCTGATCCTGGACGAGGTGCTGCGCGCACGGCGGGCCAAAAGAACCTGATCCCCGCCGCGGCGCACGCCACGACAGCCAGCCCAGCCCCTCCTGCGAGGGGCTTTTTCATGGAGGCTGCCGCCAACTGCGTGCCGACGGGCTTTCTCCTCGGGTTTTCCTGAGTGCGTTTTTGGTCAACCGAAATTCTTTTTGATTCGTTTTATTTCTACAATTTTCTTTATTTCGCACCAAACTGTGCGCTCATGCGGCCGACTCTCCTGCGCGCAAGCCGGGACCGGGGTTATATTGGTCCGCTTCTCCGCTCACAGCACATGAAGCACTTACTCAATCTACTGGCCGCCATCGCCCTGCTGGTCTGGGGCACGCACATGGTCCGCACCGGCGTGCTGCGGGTGTTCGGCGCCAACCTGCGCGACCTGCTCGCCCACAGCATGAGCAACCGTTTCTCGGCTGCGCTGTCGGGCCTGGGCGTGACTGCGCTGGTGCAGTCGAGCACGGCCACCTCGCTGATGACCTCGGCCTTCGTGGGCCAGGGCCTGATCTCGCTGCCGGCCGCGCTGGCCGTGATGCGTGGCGCCGACGTGGGCACGGCGCTGATGGCCGTGCTGTTCTCCACCGACCTGTCCTGGCTGTCGCCGCTGTTCATCTTCGTGGGCGTGGTGCTGTTCATCACCCGCCAGGACACCACGGCCGGGCGCATAGGCCGCGTGCTGATCGGGCTGGGCGTGATGCTGCTGGCCCTGCGCCTGGTCGTCGAGGCCACCGAGCCGCTGCTGGAAGCCCCCGCCGTGCGCACCCTGCTGGGCTCGGTCACCAGCGATATCTTCATGGAGTTGCTGCTGGGTGCGCTGCTGGCCGTGATGGCCTATTCCAGCCTGGCCATCGTGCTGCTGATCGCGGCCATGGCCAGCTCGGGCGCGATTCCCATGGAAGTGGCGCTGGGCCTGACGCTGGGCGCCAATATCGGCAGCGGCCTGGTGGCCGTGCTGACCACGGCCAAGTCCAGCACCGAAGTGCGCCAGGTCACCATCGGCAACATGCTGTTCAAGATCATGGGGGTGGCCATCGTCGCGCCCTTCCTGGGGCTGTGGGCCACCTACGTGATGCCGATGATCGACGGCAAGGGCCAGAACATCGTGCTGTTCCACCTGGCCTTCAATATCTTCAACAGCCTGTGCTTCATCGGCCTGACGCAGACCGTGGCGCGCTGGGTGACGGCCCTGCTGCCCAAGCCCGAGGCCAGCTCCACCAGCCTGCTGCGACCCCGCCACCTGGACCCGTCGGCGCTGAGCACGCCGTCGCTGGCCATTTCCTGCGCCGCGCGCGAGGCCCTGCACCAGGCCGACATGGTCGAGTCCATGCTGATCGGCATGCAGCGGGTGCTGGAGACAGACGACCTCAAGCTGTCCCAGGAGCTGCGCGAGCTTGAAGGCACGGTGGACGATCTGTACTCGGCCATCAAGTACTACATGACCAAGATCTCGCGCGCCGAACTGGATGAGCGCGAGGGCCAGCGCTGGACGGAAATCATCAGCTTCACCATCAACATGGAGCAGATCGGCGACATCATCGAGCGCGTTCTGCTGGACATCGAGGACAAGAAGATCAAGAAGGGCCGCCAGTTCTCCGAGGCCGGCACGCAGGAGATCCGCGAGCTGCTGCACCACCTGCTGGACAACCTGCGCCTGGCGATGAGCGTGTTCCTCAACGGCAATGTGCGCGAGGCGCAGAAGCTGCTGGAGGAAAAGGCGCGTTTCCGCGACCTGGAGCTGGCCTACTCGGCCACCCACCTGGCGCGCCTGTCCGACAACACCGTCTCCAGCATAGAGACCAGCTCGCTGCACATCGACCTGATCAGCGACCTCAAGCGCATCAACTCGCTGCTGTGCTCGGTGGCCTACCCCATCCTCGAATCGGCCGGCGCCCTGGCGCCCAGCCGGCTCAAGGAATCGGCTCTGAACAAGACGGCGCGCTGAAGCGTTTCACCAGCCCAGCCAGGCCGCCAGCACCTGGGCGGCCTCGGGCGTGAAGCGGCCCTGCAGCAGCCATTCGACGAGCTGCTCGCGCTCGATCAGCGCAAAGGCCTGGACCTCGCCATCCTGGTTGCCGGGCTCCAGCGCCGGCGGCACGGTGGCGCTGAACCAGTCGATGCGCTCGCGCATGAAGCCCCGGCCCTCGGCCTCGTCACTGGGGCGCTCGAACAGCACATGGCCGCCATGGCGCAGGCCCTGCAGCTCGGCCACGCGCAGGCCGGCCTCTTCCCAGGTTTCACGCTCCACGGCCTCGGCCACGGTATCGCACGCGGCCACCATGCCGCCCATCAGCGTGTCCCACATGCCGGGGTTGGTGGGCTTGTTGTCGGCGCGCTGCTGCACCCAGATGCGGCCATCGGCCGTCTCGCCCACCAGATGCACGGCCTGGGTGGCAATGCCCAGCGGGCGCACAGCGCCGCGCTCCACGGTGGCAATGCGCTGGCCCTGGACGTTGCACACGGCCAGCTGCTCATCGCGCCAGGGGCCGCTGTGGCCCGTGGCACGCAGCACCCGGGCCAGGGCGTTGAGCAAGGTCGTGGCATCGCCCTGGCCTTGCAGATGCCATTGGCCGGCCTGCAGGCACAGTGCCACGCCGTGGGCACGCATCACATCGTCCGGCAGCAGCGCGGCCAAGCCATCTTCCAGCGAACCTGTCTCCTGCCCCGTCACCAGCAACGGCCGGCGCGGCTGCAGCGCGGGCTGGCGCGTGTCGGCGCGCAGGCGGCACAGCCAGGCCTGCACGGCCGGGTCGACCGGATCAGCCGGGTCGGCCGGATCAGTCAGGCGCTTTTGCACACTCATGGCAGCAGGATGGTCGAGCCCGTGGTCTTGCGCGCCTCCAGGTCCAAATGTGCCTGGCGCACCTCGGCCAGCGGATAGCGCTGGTCGATATGGATCTTCACGGCACCGCTTTCCACCACGGCGAACAGATCGTCGGCCATCGCCTGGGTGGCCTCGCGGCTGGTGATGTGGGAGAACAGGGTCTGGCGCGTCACATACAGCGACTTGGCCGCGAGCACGGCAGGAGCGAAAGGCGCCACGGGGCCCGAGGCGTTGCCGAAGCTCACCAACAGGCCGAAGCGCCGCAGGCAGGCCAGCGAGCCTTCCCATGTGTCCTTGCCCACGCTGTCGTAGACCACCTTCACACCCTGGCCGCCCGTGATCTCCTGCACGCGCTCGGCGAAGTTTTCGCTGCGGTAGTTGATGGCATGGGCTGCACCGTTGGCCAGGGCCAGCGCGCACTTCTCATCCGAGCCCGCGGTGGCGATGAGCTGCAGGCCCAGGGCCCTGGCCCACTGGCAGGCGATCAGGCCCACGCCACCGGCCGCCGCATGGAACAGCACGGCATCACCCGGTGCCAGGCCCTCGACCGGAATGCATTTCTTGAGCAGGTACTGCGCGGTCAGGCCCTTGAGCATCATGGCGGCGGCCGTCTCGAACGCAATGGCATCGGGCAGGCGGCACACGCACATGGCGGGCATGACGCGCACCTCGCTGTAGCTGCCCGGCGGATTGCTGGCATAGGCCACGCGATCACCCGCGCCCAGGTGCTCCACGCCGGCCCCCACGGCCTCGACCACGCCTGCGCCTTCCATGCCCAGGTTCAAGGGCATGGGCAGCGAGTACAGGCCGGAGCGCTGGTACACATCGATGAAGTTCAGGCCCACCGCATGGTGGCGTATGCGTACCTCGCCTGGCCCGGGCTCGCCCACGGCGACCTGCACCAGCTCCAGGACTTCGGGGCCGCCGTTGTGGCGGATCTGCACTGCAATACCCATGGGAGCACTCCTGCAAAAAGCGACAAGAGCGGCATCGTGCCATGTTTCGGCCCGCCTCGCGGAAGACGGCAACGCATGGTCGGCGCAAAGAGCGCGCAACGCCTATAGTGGCGAGCCCGAAAGCCGGATGATCCCGATGAGCCAGCCGCTGAAGCCCTCCACCGCCGCCATCCTGACGCTGCCGCCGCTGCTGTAGGCCGGCAATGCCATCGTGGGCCGCATGGTCCATGACCTGATCTCGCCCTTCGCGCTGAATTTCCTGCGCTGGGCCATTGCCTTCATGCTGCTGCTGCCGCTGGCGGGATGGGTGCTGCGCCGGGACAGCGCCGTCTGGCCGCAGTGGCGCCAGTTCGCGCTGCTGGGATTGCTGGGCATCGGCTGCTACAACGCCCTGCTGTACCTGGCGCTGAAAACATCGACGCCGCTGAATGCCACCCTGGTCGGCTCCAGCATGCCGGTGTGGATGCTGGCCGTGGGCCGCATCTGCTGGGGCATTGCCGTGAGCCGCCGCCAGTTGCTGGGGGCCGGGCTGTCGGTGCTGGGCGTGGCCGTGGTGCTGTCGCGCGGCGATCCGCAGGTGCTGCGCCAGCTGCAGCTGGTGCCGGGCGACCTGTTCATGGTGCTGGCCACGATCCTGTGGGCCTTCTATACGTGGCTGCTGTCCAGGACCAGCGTGTCAGGACAGCTGCGCGCGGACTGGTCGGGCTTTCTGCTGGCACAGATGGTCTTCGGCCTGATGTGGTCCGGCCTGTTCACGGGACTGGAGGCCGCATCGGGACGTTTTCACCTTCAGGCAGGGGGGCCGCTGCTGGGCGCCCTGCTGTTCATCGCCGTCGGGCCGGCCATCCTGGCCTATCGCTTCTGGGGCCTGGGCGTGCAGCGCAGCAGCCCTGCGGTGGCGGGCTTCTTCGGCAATCTGATGCCCCTGTTCACCGCCCTGCTGTCCATTCCGCTGCTGGGCCAGACGCCGCAGCTGTACCACGGGCTGGCCTTCGCGCTCATCGTGGGCGGCATCATGGTGTCTTCGCGCCGGGCATAGCCTTGGGCAGGCCATGCGCCACGGTGCGCACGGGCACCTTGGCCAGCAGCTGCTCGAACGCGCGTATGGGCACGGGCGGGCTGAACAGGTAGCCCTGGAAATACTCGCAGCCGTAATGCGCGAGCAGGGCGCGCTGCTCCAGGGTCTCCACGCCTTCGGCGATCACATCCAGGTTCAGGTTGCGCGCCATGCCGATGATGGTCTGCACGATCACGTCATCGGTATGGCGCAAGCCCAGGTGGCGCACGAAGGACTGGTCGATCTTGAGCTGGTTCAGCGGCAGCTGGGTGAGATAGGTCAGCGAGGAGTGACCAGTGCCGAAGTCGTCCATGGAAAAGCACACGCCATGGCTGCGCAGCTGCTTCATCTTGTCGATGGACTCCTGCACGTTCTCGATCACCAGCGACTCGGTCAGCTCCAGCTTGAGCAGATGGGGCGCAATGCCGGCATTGCGCACCTGCTCGATGACCTGGGAGGCAAAGTCCTGGTGCCGGAACTGGCGGGCACTGACATTCACAGCCACCTGCAGATGGCGCAGCCGCGCATCCTTTTGCCAGATCGCCAGTTGCTCGCAGGCCGTGCGGATCACCCACATGCCCAGCGGCACGATGATCTCGCTTTCCTCGGCCACGGCAATGAACATGCCGGGCGGCACCAGACCGCGTTCGGGGTGGCGCCAGCGCAGCAGGGCTTCGGCACCTATGACCTCGCCGGCCAGCGTGAACTGGGGCTGGTAGTGCAGCTCGAACTGGGACTGCGCCAGGGCCTGGCGCAGGTCGCCTTCCATGCGCACGCGCTGGTGGATTTCCACCTGCATCTGCGGATCGAAGAAGCACAGGCCGCTGCCGTTGCGCGCCTTGATCTGGTACATGGCGATGTCGGCCTGCTTGAGCAGCTCGGCCGCCGACTGCGGCTGGCGGCCGAACAGCGTGGCGCCAATGCTGCAGGCGCTGCGGTGCAGGTGGGCGCCCAGCACATAGGACTGGTTGAGCCGCGCCAGGATCTTCTCGCCGATGCGCTGGGCCAGCGTGGCCGCCTCGGCAGGCTCGTGCGACAGCTCGCAGAGCATGACCACGAACTCATCCCCCCCAAGGCGCGCCACCGTGTCCGAAGATCGCACGGCGCTGCGCAGGCGGTGCGCCACCTGCTGCAGCAGCTGGTCGCCCACTTCGTGGCCCAGCGTGTCGTTGAGCATCTTGAACTGGTCCAGGTCCAGGAACAGCAGCGCCCCGGTCCAGCCTTCGCGTGCGGCCAGCACCGTAGCCTGGGCCAGGCGGTCCAGCAGCAGGCGGCGATTGGGCAGGCTGGTCAGCGGATCGTAGAAGGCAAGGCTCTCGATCTCGGCCGTGGCCAGCCGGATATCGGTGACATCGTTGTAGGTGATGACCACGCCGTCCTCGGCGGCCAGCCGTGCCGTCATCTGGACAAAGCGGCCGCTGGGCAGTTGCTGCTCAAAGGGCACGCCAGGCCGCAGCACCAGTTGGCGGTGCAGGTCCTTGGCCTCGTCGGCCTGCGCCGGCGCCGCCGCCAGGCCCACGGCGCTGGGGCAGGAATCGAGCAGCGATTGCAGGGGCCGCCCAGGCTCCAGCTGATCCGCGTGCCAGGGGAACATTTCCTCGTAGCAGCGGTTCCAGCGCAGCACGCGCTGCTGCGAATCCAGCAGCAGAAAGCCGCTGACCATGCTGTCCAGCGCCTGGTCCAGCCACTGCTCGGACCGCTGGGCCTGGCGCCGCGCGGCATGCAGGCGGTCCATGTAGCGGTGCACGGTCCAGCCCAGCACGGCCAGCAGCACGCCGAAGATCATCACGGCCAGCACCATCAGCCAGGCAGCCACGCGCCAGCTGGCCAGCACGGAGGACATGGGCAGGCTGGCCGTGACCCACAGATGTCCCTTGGGCAGCGGATGCGCAGCCACCAGGGCGGGCACGCGGCTCAGGCGTGCGGCCATGTGCATGACGCCGCTGGACGGCAGCTGCGACGTCGTCGGCAGCAGCCGCACAGCGGCGACATCGCCATACTGGGGCATGGACAGCAGCAGCTCGCCGCTGCCCTGCTCCAGCGTGACCTCCAGGCCGTCCAGCACGCCGCCCTGTGCCAGCACGGCGCCCAGCGCCGCAGCCGGCACCTGCATCAGCACATAGCCGCCCTGCTCCGCCCGGCTCAGGGGCCGCACAAGGTACAGCATGCGCTCGCCACCCGGCACCTGCGGCGCGACGGAGGGTGGACTTGCCAGCAATTCGGAGCGGCTTTGGCCCGCCAGGCGCTCCCAGGCCTGCGCAGGCAGGTCGATGACCGGGCCATCGCCCGAAGCGGCCAGTTCCCGGCCCTGGATATCGTGCACCGAGGCGCGCTGCGCCAGCGTGTTCTGCCGCACCATGGTGTGCAGCATTTCCTGCAGTTGCGGCTGCGATGCCGATGCGGGGTTGCGCGAGCCCAGCAGTTCGTCCACGCCCAGCGCCAGGGCATCCAGGGATTCCAGGCTGCGGCTGATGGCCGCCTCGGTGCCCAGCACAAAGCGCACCAGGCGCAGCGAAGCCTCCTCCTGCGCCGTGGTCCGCATGCCGCTGAGCAGCCAGACCATGGCGGCCGCCAGGGCCACCGTCAGCAGCACCAGCATCAGCGCCAGGGTATGGCGCATGCCCGCAGGGCCTGCGGCCGCTGCCGGGCCGGGCGCGCGGACGGGGTCGGCCGCCGCCCAGTCCGTCTGATGGGGCTGGCCCGTCATCTCCGGGCTCCCTGCATGGCGTTTGGAATGGGCAGGCTGCGGCAAGGCCGCTGGCCACGATGCAGGAACGGGACTGTCAAGGCTGACCCTGCCCATGGACCGCTCGGCACTGCGCAGCCATGCAAGGGACCATTTCCCGGGCCTTGCCGGCCCTGGACCCGTTCATGGAGGCAGTGCACCGGCGCATCAGAAGGTTCCTGCGTACAGGCCGCCGTCGGGCAGGATGTTCTGACCCGTCATGTAGCCTGCATGCGCGCTGCACAGGAAGGCGCAGATGGCGCCGAATTCATCGGGCGTGCCGAAGCGGCGGGCCGGCACCTGGGATTGCTGCACCAGGCGCACATCGTCCAGGCTCTTGCCGCTCTTGTTGGCGGCGGCCGTGAAGGTGGTGCGCAGGCGATCGGTGTCGAACTTGCCAGGCAGCAGGTTGTTGATGGTCACGCCCTTGGCCGCGATGCCGCTGCGCGCCAGGCCCGCCACAAAGCCCGTGAGGCCGCTGCGCGCGCCATTGGACAGGCCCAGGATGTCGATGGGCGCCTTCACGGCGCTGGAGGTGATGTTGACGATGCGGCCGAATCCGCGCGCCGCCATGCCGTCCACCGTGGCCTTGATCAGCTCGATGGGCGTGAGCATGTTGGCGTCCACGGCCTTGAGCCAGGCCGCGCGGTCCCAGTCGCGGAAATCACCGGGCGGCGGGCCGCCGGCATTGGTGACGACAATGTCGAAATCCACGCCCGGGCCACCGGCTGCCGACAGCACGGCGGCGCGGCCTTCCTCGGTGGTGATGTCGGCCGCCACGGCCAGCACCTTCACCTGCGGCGCCAGGGCGGCAAGGCTGGCCGCAGCCTCCTGCAGTGCCTCGGGATTGCGCGCATTGATCACCAGGTTCACGCCCTCTTGCGCCAGCGCCTTGGCACAGCCAAAGCCCAGGCCCTTGCTGGCGCCACATACCAGGGCCCACTTGCCCGCGATTCCCAGATCCATGTCTCACTCCTGAACAAAAAAAGCCTTGCTCGATCCTTGCAGAACGGCAGCGCACATTGTGCGCGAGGCTTCGATGCTTTCACGCCAAACGTGTGAAAACGCGAAAACGCCGCTGCTGGGGAACACAGGCGCATGGGCGGGGCTGCGGGAGCTCCCTTCAGTGCGTGCCGGACCCGTGCTGGCCACGGAACAATCTGTGGTGCAGCCTGCGCAGCGACCACCATACGCCCAGTGCCACCACGGGAATGGCGACGGCGGCCGTGCTCTCCGGCGACCAGGGCCAGCCCAGCGTCTTGGCGCCCTTGGCCAGGTAGCTGATCAGGCCCGTGAAGTAGTAGGTGATGGCGGCCACGGACAGGCCCTCCACCGTGGACTGCAACTTCAACTGCATGTCCTGGCGCTGGTTCATGGCGCCCAGCAACTGCTGGCTGCTTTGCTGCTGCTCGATCTCCACCCGCGTGCGCAGCAGGCTGCTGACGCGCGAGACGCGCTCGGACAGCGCGTTCTGCCGCCGCGCTGCCCATTCGCAGGTGCTGCGCGCCGGCGTCAGGCGCCGGTCCATGAACTCGCGGATGGTCTGTATGCCGTCGATGCGCGATTCCTGGATGTCCTGAATGCGCTTGTCCACCAGTTCGAAATAGGCCGCGCTGGCGGAAAAGCGCGAATGCGTGGTGGCGTATTCGCTCTCCACCTGCCCGGCCAGGCGTGTCAGCCGGTCCAGCAGTGCCGGCTCGGCATCGCGGTCGGCAAGCCGGATGGAATGGGCCAGGGCCGCAAGATCCCGCTCGGCCGTGGCCAGTACGGCAGCGGCCTGGCGGGCTGCCGGCAGGCCCAGCAGGGCC